>JAGODE010000304.1 GCA_017998385.1 Chitinophagaceae bacterium
CCTGCACTGGACTACCCAGACAGAAATCAATAGCGATTACTTTACGGTGCAACACAGTACAGATGGTATTCACTATAGCGACCTTAGCCGTCACACAGCCGCCGGTCAGTCTGTAGAGAAAAAAGAATACAGCTATACTGACAACCAGGTTACTGACGGCATCCATTACTATCGTATCCGTCTTACAGACAAGGATGGCAGCCAGACTTATTCTCCTATCCGGTCTGTCAATTTCAGGAATACTGCAGAGGAGGCAGTGCGCCTGTATCCTTCGCCAGCCAGTGAATACCTGTATATAGATATTCAGGACGCCGCGCTGCACAACAGCATTTGCACCATCTATAATCTGCAGGGGCAGGTAATGATGCAGTTTAAAGTAACCAGGGGAACAGAAAAGAAAAATATCAGCTCATTGCTGCCAGGATATTATGTATTGCGGTTTGCGAATGGGTATAGTAGTAAGATAGAAAAAAAGTAAGGCAAATGGTAGAAGGTTAAAGGTGTCAGTCTTTAACCTTCTACCTCTTTCCTTTTACCTTACCAGTATCTTCCACACCTTAATCTTCTCCCGCTTCCAGGTATAGGAAATCACCAGTTGTCCCGGTGCAGTTTCAATAATAGCCGGATAAGAGTATTCGCCGGGTTCGTTTTCGAGTGTAAGCACCGGACGCCAGTTGCGGCCATCGGTTGATATAGCCACTGCAAGCGGATATCTTGGTCCGCCCCATTTGCCCGGGTATCGTTCTGTGGGATTATATACCAGCACCTGAGTACCATTACTCATCGTCACCGCATCCGTACCCGAGTTGGGATTGGGAACAGATAAGGTATCTGGCGCCTGCCAATGTTTGCCTCCATCCGTTGACCAAAGGGACACTACCCGGTTTTCCATACTGCGGCAGACAAGCTGCAGCGAATCGCCGCCATACAAAAGCAGGCTGGGTTGAATGATATGAAACAGAAGGCCATCGTTGAGTGCTGCTGTTTTAGTCCAGGTGCGGCCCTGGTCTTTGGTGACTTCGAGATGTATCTGCCAGCGGCCATCGGTTTTATTTTCCGTACTGGAAGGACAGATAAGGCGGCCATCTTTTAATAATACGGGTTTGTTTTTAACTGGTCCCAGTATACCATCCGGCAATTTTTCTGCCGCCGACCAGGTATGTCCCTCATCATAGGAACGCTTCAGTTCTCCCCACCACTCTACGGGATCAGCCCCTACTTTATAAAAAAGTAAAAGCGGACCGTCCGGATATTGATATAATACAGGATTCCAGCACGGGTAGCGGATACCATTTTGCTGAATACCATTTGCCACCGATACAGGCGGGAGCCACTGCCCATTTACTTCGCGGCTGAACCAAATTTCCACATCCGGATTTTTTTCTTCCGTGCCGCCAAACCATGCGGCAACCAATCCGTCTTTTGTTTGCGCCAGCGTGGAGGCATGGCAACTTTTAAAAGGAGCCGTGTCGTAAATAAACTGCGACTGCGTACTTACCTGCTGCGCATTCATTGTGCCTACCATAAGCAGCGCCACGCAAATCGCCGGCAACAGTTGATAAAATCCTGTTATAGCTCCTTTTCTTTTCAAAAGCCAGCCTGGCATACAATATCATTTTTTGTCAAAAAAAATTTCGCAATGCACAAGATAGCAGGATTCAGAGAAACAATTTTCTACTTAATTGGCAGATAGTATGCTGATCTTACCCTGTTTCACGGTGAAAAAACAAAAATATCATGTGTAAAACAACTTTCTTTTCCGGTAAAAAACACTTCACGAGTTGCTGTGCTATGCCGACCTTTGCTGCTCTTGCAGAAATAAGTCAGGTATGAGTGGTCAGTCATTAAATAATCAGGAAAAAGAAATAGCGGCAGGTCCTTCGTTTACAAAAGAGCAAAAGCAGATCCTGGCATCGGCGGGCAATATCCGGATCAATGCCGTAGCCGGTTCGGGAAAAACAACTACTATTATTGAATATGCGGCGAGCAGACCGGCCGGTTCACGCATTTTATATCTCGCTTTTAACAAATCCGTTCGTCAGGAAGCCAGTCGCAGGTTTGCCGAGCGGGGTCTTACGGGTGTGCAGGTAGAAACCGCCCATTCACTGGCATTCCGTTATATCATGCGGGGCAGCCCTTATAAGGTTCGTGCGCAATCATACAAAACTCATGAAATAGCCGATTTGCTCGGTCTTACTGCTACCGGCGAAAAACACGCCGAGTACATCATTGCTACGCATATCAACCGCTTCGTTACCTACTTCTGCAATAGCGATGCTGCGCGTGTACAGGAACTGGACTATCTGTCAACCATTACAGATAGCAAAGCCCGCAATTTTGTAAAACAGTTTTATCCGTATATAGAACAGGGCACACGGCAGTTTCTGGCCCGGATGGATAAGGCAGCTATCGAGATCACCCACGACTTTTATTTAAAAAAATTTCAGCTTAGCCGGCCGCAATTACCCTTCGACTACATCCTGTTTGATGAAGGCCAGGATGCCTCCGCCGCCATGCTGAACATTTTCATGAGTCAGCCAGCCTGCAAAGTCATCGTTGGAGATACACATCAGCAGATCTATGGATGGAGGCATGCGGTAAACTCGCTGGCCCTGGCGTCTTTTCCCACCCTTCAACTGTCTGCCAGTTTTCGCTTCAGGCAGGACATCGCTAACCTGGCCATGGCTGTGCTTGACTGGAAAACCAGGCTGGGTGAATATTCTCCTGCAGCCATTACCGGCAAAGGGCTTCAGCGGTCAGAGAAAACAAAAGCAACCATTGCCCGTACCAATCTCGGATTACTTTTGCGGGCCATTGCCTATATCACCGATAACCGGAAGGTAAAACACATCTATTTCGAAGGCAATATCAACAGTTATACCTACGCTGAAGACGGCGCATCGCTGTACGATGTACTCAATCTCTTCAATGGCAAGCACGACAAAATCCGCGATAAACTGGTAAGTTCCATGCAGACTATCGAAGATCTCGAAGAGTATATCGAAAAAACGGAGGACCAGCAACTGGCCATGATGGTGGAGCTGGTAAAAGAATATGGCAGCGAAGTACACGGTATTATTCAGCAACTAAAAGATCTGCATACGGGTGATGCGGACCGCGATAAGGCCGAAATGATTTTTTCAACTGTACACCGCGCCAAGGGTATGGAATATGATGTGGTATATCTTGTGGATGATTTTATAACCGGCCGCAAACTGGATCGTTTGCTGGCCGAAAATGCCAAAAACAATCAGTCGGCCGACCTGGGCAAATTGAACGAAGAGATCAACCTGCTTTATGTAGCCATCACACGGGTACGTTACCGCCTGCATATTCCGGAATCTCTATTGCCGGATAGTGTGGCAGCATCACCGCATATTGTTGTTGAAAAGAACATCGCCGAACCGGAGCGTGCCAAAAGCGCCCTTCGCGGTGGCCGCCAGGGTATTGCCGGCTGGCGCAGTACCGGAAATGCACCTCAACCGAAAGGAAAAACGATCACAGAACGACAGAAACCCGGCAAATCGGCTTATCAGCCCTGGACCGCTGAACTGGACGAGGAGTTAAAGGACCTTTGCGACCGCGGCGCTTCTGTTAGTGAAATGGCTGGCTATTTTGAACGTACCAAAGGAGCGATCATCGCTCGTTTGAAAAAACTCCAGTACATGTCAGATTGATTGCAATCAACAAATAAACAATTCCTGCTGCTCCCTAAAAAAGATTGGCTTTGTCTGCAACCTTTCTATACCGCATGTTGTCTGAATAGCACGGAAAGCCCGTTTTTGATCCACACCTGCAGAAGACTGTTTTATTAATCAGCAGCCAAAGAAATGTTTAAACCTCCGTGATCGTATTAGCAGCAGTCGGCCTGTTTATAGCTTTGCTTTGAGTGGTACCTGCAATTGCAGCGTACAGCCATTACCAGGCGTACTGCGGATATCCATTTTACCCTGGTACAGCGACAGCCGGTTGCGCATATTGGAAAATCCCAGTCCGCCTTTGTAATCGGTCAGGTCAAATCCTTTGCCATCATCTGTAATGGTTACCTGCACCATGGGGCCTGCTGCTTTAAATTCAAGCCATACATTTGTGGCTTCTGCATGACGTCCGATATTATTCAGTTGTTCCTGAGTAATACGGTAGAGCGTAAACTGCAGGTCTTTTCCCATCACATTGTCTGGCAGCTCGAAGCGCAGATGTGGTATAAACTTTCCTACTTTTTCGTAAGAGTAAAGCATATCCTGCAAAGCTTCTTTAAAGCCCATGTCTTTTAAGCCGGGAGGGGTAAGTGAGTGGCACAGGTCTCTTATATCATTGATGGCCTTGTGTACCACTTCGGCGCTTTTGGCAATCAGTTCTGCACGATCCGCTTCATGCGTACGTGCGTAGTCAAGATAAATTTTTGCAGTAGACAGTTGCTGATTCACTCCATCGTGCAGTTCGATACTGATCAGTTGCCGTTCTTTTTCCTGGCCATCGATCTGTGCTTTATTGATCAATTGCTGCTCGCGGATCTTACGGCGTGCTGTCTGGCGCAGGTAGAATACCACCCCGGCCGCCAACCCCAGCAATAACAGTGCTGTTAATATTTTGAACCAGATGGTCTGATAGAAATGTGGTTGTACGGTAAACTCCAGCACTACAGTGGGAGACCATTCTCCATAACGTTCGGCCCTGACCTCAAATATGTATTTGCCCGGCTGCAGGGCAGAGAAGTAGGCGATATGCCGGTTTCCGGCAGCCGTCCATTTATCGCTCAGGCCTTTGAGCCGGTAATGATATTTGATATCGGAGGCTTTGGCAAAATCGATGCTTGCATACCGTATTTCAAAATTATACACTCCGGGTGGCAGATTGATTGATTTATCACCAAAGAACTCCTCATCGCCAAACCGGAGTGACTGGATCTGGATATTCAGCTTATTGGTTTGTTCCCGCACCAGCCTTGAGTCGGCAATGGCCACACCGCCTGATGTAGGAAACCATAAGGTGCCGTCCAGCATGCGCCAGCCTGCAGGAAAAAAGCCCCCATTGGCTTCTGCATTGGGCATGCCATCAAATTCATTAAACAGTCTCACGGACATATGGGCCGATTCACCTACTGTATGTTTAGCGAGCAACAGATCTTGCAGGGCAATACGCTGCAGCCCCTGGTTACCACTTAGCCAGATGTATCCATCAGGATCCTGCAGTATACGATATGTTTCATTAAACCGCAGGCCCGATTCCTGTCCAAATACACGAAAGCGGCCCCG
>JAGODE010000305.1 GCA_017998385.1 Chitinophagaceae bacterium
ATAGATGGCCAGCCCAATATGGCCGTAGACACCCATGTGTTTCGCGTAAGTAAACGACTGGGGCTGGTTCCACAGAGCGCCTCTACTCCGCTGGCGGTAGAAAAAGAATTACTCAAGCATATTCCGCGCGAACTGGTACATAAAGCGCATCACTGGCTTATTCTGCATGGCCGCTATACCTGTCTGGCACGTAATCCCCGGTGCGAGCAGTGTGGGCTGCGGGAGGTATGCTTCTATTTTAAGAAGGTGGAAGGTAAAAGGTAGAGGGCAAAAGGCATACTCATTACCTTCTACCCTCTACCTTTTACCTGTTCTTATAAAGACAAATGCGCCTTAAGGCGCATTTGTCTTTATAAGAACAATCTTTCCTTTCTTAAAATGCTTTCTTCTCTACCGGATTACCGTCTGCATCAAGGAAAATGATCTCGTATCCGAGTTTTTGCAGACCAGGCAGGATCTTTTCTTTATCACCTACCAGCAGGATATTCATTTTATTGGCATTGACCCATTTTTTGGCCAGTGCATCTATCTCTGCTTTGCTGATACCTGCTACGATTTTGTTTTGCTGATCTACATAATCGCCGGGCAGGTCATAATCGAGGATATTACCAATGAAACCGGCTTTCTGGAAACCTGTTTCATAACGCAGCGCGTCGCGCTGACCAATAGCGCTTTTCAGGAAGGTCAGTTCTTCTTCCGTAATACCACCCTCGCTGTAATTTTTCAACTCTTTCATTACTTCAATCAAAGCACTGTCGGTAGCATTGGCGCGTATACCGGCACTGAACTCAAAATCGCCGGTTTGTTTACCACCGGTAAATCCGCTGCGTGCTCCATATGTCCAGCCTTTATCTTCACGAAGGTTGAGGTTCAGGCGGCTGTTGAATGCACCACCCAGGGCATAGTTCATCAGACCGGTACGATAGTATTCGCCAGTGGCATCATACTTAAGGCCGGTTACATAACCAACGCGAAACTCAGTCTGAGCAGACTTGGGAACATCGACCAGGTAAATCTTTGTTTTTTCAACGGCCGGCACAGCTGGCACAGCCGGGATAGTTACCTTCTTATTGGGCAGGTTGTTGAGGAAAGACAGCTTAGGAAGAATTTCATTTTCAGAAATATCCCCTACCACCACCACCTCAGTACCCTGAGAAGTCATGTAATTGTCGTAATACGACTGAATATCGGCCAGTGTAAATGACTTAACCGTTTCTTCGTTTCCATCTTCTGACACACCCAGGATATGGTTTTTGCCATAGTTAAGTTTGGCAAAAACATCGCTGGCTACAGCAGCCGGTTGCGTTTTAGCCACTTTGAAGCTTTCCATGGTCTGCTTCATAAAGCGGTTAAAGGCATCCTGTGTAAACTTGGGGCGAAACATTCTTTCTTCGAGCAGGCGCAGTGTTGCATCCAGATTTTTCTTCTGGCTTTGTACCTGGAAAGTAATGTCTTCCATACCGCTGAATACGCTTACAGAGCTGCCCAGCTTCTGCAACTCACGGCTCATCTGCTCAGCTGTATAATTTTTGGTATCATCATTCATCATAGTTGTGAAGAACGATGCCAGACCTGCTTTTGAGAGATTGTTGGTATTGAGCAGGTGTCCGCCGGGTATCTTGATAGAAAGTGTAACAGTGGGCACTTCAGCATTTTCTGCACCAATAATCTTTACGCCATTGGCCCAGTCTTTTTTCCAGAAGGCGGGTACCTTCACTGTAGGATTGGGGCCATTGGGCGGCATTTTGCTACGGTCAAAGTTGTCTTTTGCCTTGGTATATTTCAAACCTTCATAGCCATAATGAGGAGGCTGATAATTGCTTTGATCAACCGTAAAATTGTCGTTGCCTACCAGCATTTTGCTGTCCTGATTTTTGGGCAGCACACTTACAGTAACGGGGTGTTTGAATTTGATATACTGGTTATAAACCCGCATCACATCTTCTTTGGTCACAGACTGGTATTGTTTGAGCAACTGACCAATCATGTTGGGGTTGCCGGTGAAAGTCTGGAATGCTGCCAGTTGCGATACTTTACCAGATACGCTTTGCAGGCCATTGATCAGTTGTGACTCATAACCGCCTTTGAATTTGGCGATATCATCGTCTGTTACACCACGCGCTTCAAAACTGTCGAGTGCATTTTCGAGCAGGTGATACATGCTGGCGAGCGATTTGCCGGGATAGGGAATTACCTGGAAGGTGAAGGCGCCAGCCAGTTCATTCAGACCGCTGAAACAGCTGGCCTGCAGAGCCAGTTGTTTTTTAGTGAGCTGCTGATAGAGTACAGAGTTATTGCCCTGACCCAGCACCTGAGCGAGACAGGCCAGTGCAGCCATGTCTTGATGATAGTTGGGTACAGTAGCATATGAACGGATCATCAGGGGCAGGCGCGCATAGTTGTCGGTATAAGACACAAAGCGGTGCTTGTTGATCTCCGGCACCATGGGTGCCATATTTTCTACTTTGGGACCGGCAGGGATAGGACCAAAATACTTGCCTACCATTTTCAATACTTCCTGGGGGGTTACGTCACCGCCGATGGTAAGGGTGGCATTATTGGGACCATACCAGCGAAGGAAAAAGTTTTTCAGGTCGTTTACACCTACACGATTCAGGTCTTCGATATAGCCAATGGTCAGCCAGCTATAGGGGTGACCATAAGGATACATTGTTTTAGACAACAGCTCGCCGGCAAGGCCATAAGGCACATTATCTACACGCTGACCGCGTTCGTTCTTTACCGTTTCGCGCTGAATCTCGAATTTCTGTTGTGTTACGGCATCGAGCAGAAAGCCCATGCGGTCGGCTTCCAGCCAGAGCATTTTTTCCAGCTGATTGCTGGGTACTGTTTCAAAATAGTTGGTGCGGTCGAGGTTGGTAGTACCGTTGAGAGTACCGCCTGCCTCTGTTACTATTTTGAAATGCTGCTCATCACCTACGTTGTCGCTACCCTGAAACATCATGTGCTCGAAGAAGTGGGCAAAACCGGACTTCCCGATCTCTTCGCGGGCCGAGCCTACGTGATAGGTAACATCCACATGCACCACCGGATCACTATGATCCTCATGGATAATGACGGTGAGGCCATTGGGGAAAACATATTTTTCGTAAGGAATCACCAGTTCATCTCCCTGGCGGGTTACTTTCTCAACCAGCTTTGCCTGCGAGAAGGCAGTTGAGCCGGCAAGCAAGGCCAGGGCGCCAAGCAAAAAGACTTTTTTTCTCATAAAGGATTGTTTTTGGAGAGGTCAGCAAAGTAAGGAAAAGACGGCTTTTTACGACGCCATTTATCAATTAAAAGGCTGTTTTCTCCGGTTATTTTGCCGGTTGTGGAAGAATGATGGCAAATCGGTAAACAGCCCTCTTAAAACCGGTGAATGAAAGGGCAGATAATGCACTGTCTTATAACTTTGGATAAAATTTTATACTATGGCATTGCGTGTAAACCATGATATTGATTATAAGATTTACGGCGAAGAATTGCAGTTTGTAGAGATCGAACTGGATCCTTCCGAAACGGCTATCGCCGAAAGCGGCGCCATGATGATGATGGATGATGGCATTCAGATGCAAACCATTTTTGGCGACGGATCCTCGCAGCAGCCTACAGGCCTTTTGGGCAAACTGATGAGCGCCGGCAAGCGGGTGCTCACAGGTGAAAGCCTTTTTATGACCACCTTTACCAACGTGGCACAGGGCAAGAAAAAAGTAAGTTTTGCCGCCCCCTATACCGGCAAGATCATACCTATTGACCTCCAGCAACTGGGCGGAACAATCATTGCCCAGAAAGACGCTTTTCTCTGTGCGGCCAAAGGCGTGAGTGTGGGGATCCATTTTCAGCGACGCCTGGGCACAGGCATCTTTGGCGGCGAAGGTTTCATTATGGAAAAGCTGGAAGGTGATGGCCTTGCCTTCATGCACGCCGGTGGCTACGTCATAGAAAAACAGTTACAGCCAGGCGAAGTACTGAAAGTTGATACCGGCTGTATAGTAGCCTATACACCAACCGTTGACTTTGACATTGAATTTGTACGCGGTGTAAAAAACTGGATGTTTGGCGGCGAAGGCCTCTTCTTTGCCCGTCTGCAGGGTCCCGGCCATGTATGGCTGCAATCACTCCCTATCAGCCGCCTGGCAGGCCGCATTATGGCCTATGGCTCTTACAACAGAAAAGAAGAAGGGAGTATACTGGGTGGCCTGGGCAATATTTTTGATGGCCGCGAATAACTTTTAATCATCACTATCAGATATACAGTATTAAGTGATAAGTTTTAAGTAGTTGCAAAAGACCGTACTTTTCTTTTTACCTAAAACTTATTACTTAATACTTATCACTTAAAACTTATAACTTTCTCACAAATCAGGGCTACCACCCTGCTTTTTCTTTTGTTTTCTGCGTGTCACGGTTAATACTGTCGGGCTGTACATCTGCCGGCAGCGTATCATACCGGCGCTCCTGGTTCGTATCTGCCGTTGTTGTTACAGCCTGCACGGGTTTATCACTTACAGAAAGAGCTTTACGCGCCGCTATGGCCGGATAGGCAGATACCAGCGATAACTCATAATCATCCCGCGCTTTCAGTTTCTGGATAAATGTGCGCAACTGGGCTGAATCTTCCGCACGGCGGTATACCTGGTCATGAGCCAGCAATACCAGGTTGTCCGGAATGCGGGTTTTACCCTTGCTAAAGAGGCTGTCTACCTGTTTCAGCAACTCATCAGCCGTGTTTTTGACCTGATAGGTAACGGGATTATAGTGCCACTCCAGGTCCCAACCCAGCACAATGAAGCCGGCTTTCTGCAAAGAATCCATTGCCAGCGCGCTTTTGCTGATATCCGTAAATTGAATGCTGTCGATACGCCAGCTATTACGGCCCGGCGCCCGCACAATCGACGTCTGCGGTAATAACTTCTCCTGGGTGCGTTTCATATCATCGACCACTGTACCGGGATTGGTATAGAATTTATCATACCGATTATGCGCATGGGTATAGCTATGATTACAGATTTCGATATTACGGGCCGTACGCAGGCTATCCCAAAGCCGGGCCTGGGCCTTACTAGCAAACACATGTTCGCCTACAATGAAGAAACTAACAGGCACATCTTCCTGCTGTACAATGTCCAACACATTACGTGTACCATGGTTGGGCCCATCATCAAAGGTGAGATAGATCTTCTTTTTCTTCGAAATGGGTTTGGGTTTGGCCGGTGGCGGAGCGGTGGCATACTGCCGTGCTTCGGTC
>JAGODE010000050.1 GCA_017998385.1 Chitinophagaceae bacterium
CAAGTGACCGGGAAGCGATTCATTGTAATTGTTAAATCCAGGCAGTTTCTCACAACCAGCTTACTGAACTTTTGTGCTTTCCGTACATTATTAGAAATTGGAGATATGAATATCATGCAGCGCTATCAGATACGTTCACTGGCTGTGGCCGGCTTTATTTGCCTGACCGCCCTGGCTTCCTGTGCGCAAAAACAAAAGAAGAAATCTATGACTACAGATGTACAAACGGCCGGCACTGCCACTGCTGTACCGGCAACCGGTTTAGACACCGCAACATTTGCCAACGGCTGCTTTTGGTGTACCGAGGCTATTTTCGAACAACTGGAAGGTGTGGTAAGCGCCACATCGGGCTATACGGGTGGAGAGGTGCCCAACCCTACCTATAAAGAAGTATGTACCGGCACCACAGGCCATGCAGAATGCCTGCAGATAGTATACGACCCGAAAAAAATCAGTTTCGATGAACTGCTTGAAGTGTTCTGGGAAACACATGACCCCACCACGCTAAACAGACAGGGCAATGATGTGGGCACCCAATACCGGAGCGGGATATTCTATCACAACGAAGAACAGAAACAAAAAGCAGAAAGCTACAAGGCTGCCCTCGACAAAAGTGGCGCATTCGACAACCCGATCGTCACAGAAATCACCCCCTTCTCTGCCTTCTACCCCGCCGAAGACTACCATCAGCAGTACTTCGACAACAACGAAAACAATAACCCCTACTGCCGTATTGTGATCAGACCCAAGGTAGATAAATTCAGAAAGGTGTTTAAGGATAAACTGAAGAAAAGCTGACAGTAAGTTACAGGTAATAAGTTTTAAGTAGTAAGTTTTAAGTAGTAAGTTTTAAGTAGTAAGTTTTAAGTATAAAACTCTTTATACCCTTTAAACTCTTTATACCCTTTATACCTTACTGTCAGCTATCCACTGTCACTACTGCTTGCTGATCCGGGCACTGCTGACCGACTCGGGAAGATGCAGCGCTGATATATAAAGTCCGGCAGGAAGGCCATCCAGATGCTGGATGCGGATATTATTCTGCCCGGTCAGCAGCTTTACCGGCTGACTCATAACCACCCGTCCACTATAATCAATCACTTCAAAGCGGCCAGTCTGCGGTTTGGCTGAGGTGTACTGCATCGTAAGTGCATCGGTTACCTGGGTAGGAAATACCTGCAACTGTTGCCGGGCGCCTGCCTGCTGGCGGAAGCTGAGCACATTGCTGTACCGGAGTTTCCCATCCTGGTGACGTATGGCAAGCCGGTAATAAACCACTTCGGCAGACTCACGGTCGGTATAACGGAAATCACGCTGGCTATTTCCTTCCATATTTACCCAAAACTCCGCTACCGGCGCAAAAGAACGGGGACTGGTTCCTTTTTCAAGCGTAACAGACACCGCATCATTATCGGCATAGAGCATCCACTGCAACTGAGTTTGCTGATTGGCGGCCACCCCACTGAAAGATTGCAGTGCCGGTCCGGCCAGGATAGAATTATCAGGATATAAAAACTTTTTGAAATAAAGACTGGCATAGCGGGTACTGTTGCTGGTAAGAGTAGAACTGGCACCTACCCGATAAGTAAAGCTGCTTACATTCGGAGCACTTACGGTAAACATCACTTCCGACGCAGCGGTGTCAACAAGGGCACCATACAGATAACCGGTAAAGTTTTGTGCGGTATAAGCGGTACCTGTTTTAGACACAGTGATATGACTGCTTGCTGTATTGAATGTGCATACACCGCCACCCATATCAATCATGTTCATCTCCATCAGTGTGCGGGTTCCGGATGTACTGCCGTCAATATCCAGACCACTGGCATCTACCAGCGGCTGAGCAAGCAGTGTACTGGTACCATGATTTACAAAATCGATTCGAAAATCAATATAACCGGTCCGCCCGCTGTTGATCCTGTACTCAGGCTGAAATGCTTCGGCGTAACCATCGGCTGTGCGGTCAATATTCTGCAGACTGATGCCATTACTCATCGATAAAATGGTTACCAGTGCATCCACACCGCCAGTTACATTCGAAAAACGGTATTTGGCACCCACATTGCGGTCGCTGCCGGAAATAAGTGAAGGGGATTGAAAGCGGTAAATAGGAGCCTGAGCAAAGACGGTCATGGCGACCAGTAAGAGTATAGCAAGAACAGGCACACGCGTCTTCAACGCTACAAGGGTAGAATTAGATTTCATGGTACGGTTGTTTTTAAAGGTTCAGATCAAGGGTAGGTTCTCAATAGGATCTGATCTTTAGGCCCGGGATCCCTACAAACAAAGCTGGGATATTTTCTTTCCAACTATCGGAGCTTTGCTGCGTAAATCAACCCATTTGCCGATGTGAAAGTATAGTGCCTTTTTATAATATGCAAGCCCCATAAGGGTTTCTTCCTGGTGCCCGCAAGCTAAAAACATGCATTCCAGCCGGTTGGAAGCGTAATTTTTTTTATAAAAAGTCGAGAAAACACGACCGCCATACGTAAGGATACGCGTTTCGATAATCGAAAAATCCCCCCCCTGGTCTGTGTAACACAGACCAGGGGGGGACGTGTAACACAGACCAGGGATATTGATTTCATTATTTAATGCGGGTGGTGCGGAGTTCAAGCAAATTGAGGGCATTGGGGGTGAATCCTTCCACACCCGGCTGTACCAGATGCACGACCTGATCGTACCAGAGCGGTACTACGGGTGCATCCTCTATCACTTCCTGGTCGGCCTGCCTGTAGAGGGCATAACGGATACTGTCATTCTCTTCCGCCAGTGCCCGTTCAAACAGGGCATCGAACCGCGGATTGCGGTAGCGGGTATAATTAGGCGGTGCGGGGTTATGCGAATAAAATACGGAGAGATAATTTTCGGCATCTGGATAATCGGCAATCCAACTGGCCCGGAAAAAAAGCGCCCGTCCCTGGGCTGTCATATCCAGCAACAAGGCTTTCTGTACGGTTTCAACCTGTACGGGAATACCCAACTCACCCAGCTGTTTGGCTATAAAATCGGCCATATCTGCATAGAGATTGATAGTCTGCAGTTTGATCACCGGCAGACCACGGCCATCAGGAAAGCCAGCCTCTTCCAGCAATTGACGGCTGCGTTTAGGATCATAGCTGTATCCTTTTACCTGTGTGGAATCGAAAGAAGGCAAGCCAAGTGGCACAAAACCCGATTCGGCTGCTGTACCCAGTGAATTGCGCAGGTACAGGATCATCTTACGCCGGTCAAATCCATAATTGATCGCCTGACGGATTTTTTGTAACCGGAGTGGCGATCCGCGCAGCAGGGCATTGGCAGTATCCATCACAATACCCAGGTATTCTATATTAAGATACGGATGTACCTGCAACTGTACTTTTCCTTCCCACTCCGGACGCAATGCGCCCCGCTTGGTGAGGACCTCATCTTTAAAGGATGACTCAATATCATTGATAAACTCCAGCTTCTGCTGGCGAAACAGCAAGAACTCGGTGGCCTTGCTGTCGTAAAAAGTAATTTTCACGCCATCGAGATAAGGCAATGATTGTCCGCTGCTGTCTTTTTCAAAATAACGGGGATGGCGCTGCAAGACCAGTGCCTGTCCTTCTTCCCAGGCCTGCATACGAAAGGGTCCCGTACCCACCGGATGCCTCCGGAAACCTGCACCATAGCCCTTCACGGCCTCAGGCGCAACTACTGAACAATATTGCATCGACAAAATGCCCAGGATGGGATTATAGGGCCGCTGCAATCTTAACTGAAAAGTGGTATCGTTGACAGCAACAAAAGGCGACACGGTATCTACTTTACCATTGAATATCCAGGCCCCGGGGCTGGCTACTGCCGGGTCAATGATACGGGACAGGCTAAAGACCACATCAGCGGCGGTAAGCCGCCTGCCCCTGCCGCCGGCAAATACGGGATCATCATGAAAAAAAACATCATCGCGAAGAATGAAAGTATAGACCCGCTTATCCGGCGAGAGCTCCCAGCGGCGTGCGAGTGAAGGCACCAGTTGCAGTTCCTCATTTATTTCCACCAGCGTATTATACAGTTGGTGCACCGGCCACATGATACTCTGATTTTTGGCAAATGCCGGATCCAGCGTTGCAATGCCGGTATGTTCATTATAATGAAACACGCGATGCCCGCCGGTCTGCTGCGTACCACATCCGCTTGCCAGCCACAGCAGGATCACGATAGTTGCCGCCTGTATGTTTTTAACGCTCATATTACTATTGAACAGCTAAATTTACAATTCAAACTTATGTAATCGTGAAATACTTATTTGCCTCCCTGCTTACTATTTTCACTGCCCTTTTTTCCAATGCCCAGTATACACACCAGGATACGCTGCGCGGTTCAAACGGAAGCGGACGCAGCTGGTGGGATGTGCAGCAGTATCATATCAATGTAGCAGTTGATATTGACAACAAAACCATAAAAGGCACCAACCGCATCAATTTCAATATCACCAACGGGGGTAAAAACAAAATAATGCAGCTCGACATGCAGATGCCGATGCGTATAGACCGTATTGAGTTTGTACAGATGAAATACGGTACCCTCCCCTTCCGCCGTGAGGGAAATGTATGCTGGGTAGATTTTGGTGAACGTGAATTTAAAACCGGCGATACTGCACAGGCCATCATAGTACATTTCAGTGGAAAACCACGCGCTGCCGTGCGTGCGCCCTGGGATGGCGGCTGGGTATGGGCCAAAGATGCCAAAGGACGTCCCTGGGTTACCGTAGCCTGCCAGGGACTCGGTGCCAGCGTCTGGTACCCCTGCAAAGACATACAGTCTGATGAACCTGATAAAGGAGCCACACTGGGCATCACCGTGCCAGACAGCCTGGTGGCTGTAGGCAACGGCCGGCTGATTAAAAAAACACCCCATGCCGACAGCACCCTTACCTGGCTGTGGGAAGTAAAGAATCCGATCAACAACTATAATATCATTCCCTATATCGGCAAATATGTAAACTGGGAAGAAAAGTTTGCCGGCGCCAAAGGCGAGCTGGATTGCAGTTACTGGGTGCTGGATTATAATCTTGAAAAAGCACAGACACATTTTGAACGGGATACCAAACCCATGCTGGCATGCTTCGAAGACTGGTTTGGCCCCTATCCCTTCTACGAGGACAGTTATAAAATGGTGGAGGCCCCGCATCTGGGTATGGAACACCAGAGCGCTGTGGCATATGGCAATCAATACAAAGATGGCTACCTGGGCATGGATCTATCCGGTACCGGATGGGGTATGAAGTGGGATTATATCATTGTGCATGAGTCTGGACACGAATGGTTTGCCAATAATATCACCACCAAAGACATTGCCGACATGTGGGTACATGAAGGGTTCACCACCTATTCGGAAGTATTGTATGTGGAATGCCGGTTTGGTAAAGAGGCTGCTGACGAATATTGCCGGGGATTACGTACCGGCATCGAAAACAATGGTCCCATCATTGGCCCCTATGGTGTAAATAAGGAAGGCAGCGGCGACATGTATCCCAAAGGAGCGAATATGATTCATACCATCCGGCAGATCATCAATGATGATGCAAAATTCAAAGCCATATTGCGTGGGCTTAACCAAACCTATTATCACAAGATTACCACCTCTGCCGAAGTAGAACAATATATCATCCGCCAGTCTGGCAAAAAACTCGAAAAGATATTTGACCAGTATCTGCGTACTGCGAAAGTGCCGCTGCTGGAGTATAAACTAACTCCCAAACCAGGCGTAGCCGGTACTTATACCCTGCGTTTCCGCTGGAGCAACGTGATAGAAGGATTTGCCATGCCCATGCGCATTTTTATTGATAAAAAGCCAATGTGGATTACTCCCAAAACAGCTTTCCAGACTATTAATATTAAAGCGAAAAGTAGCAAGTCGCTTGAGATAGATTCTAACTTTTATATCATCAGTCAGCAGCAGTAAATCAACCCGCTTTGACAATGCCCTTTCATTCGCACAATGAAAGGGCATTTATTATGGAGCATATCATTTTCCTGTTACCTTTACCACATGAGCACCATACGGCGGCAAAGTATTATTGCATCCCTGGTTATTTATATCGGATTTGCCATAGGCATGCTGAATACCTACTTCCTGGGCGAAGAGCGGTATTTTACCAGCAACCAGTATGGTCTCATTACAATTCTCGTTCCTATCGCCTCCATGATGTATGCATTTGCCAACCTGGCCATGCCGTCTTACATCATGAAATTTTATCCCTATTACAAAGACCACCTGCCCGATCGCAAAAATGATATGCTCACCTGGGCACTGCTGGGTGGCCTGATTGGTTTTGGGCTGGTAGTTGTCGGAGGCATCATTTTTAAAGACCTGGTCATCCGAAAGTATTCTCAAAACTCTCCGGAACTGGTACGTTATTATTACTGGATATTTCCGCTGGGGCTTGGTCTTACCATTCTCGGCATTCTGGAAGTATATGCCTGGAATGTAGGCAAAGCGGTACTTACCAATTTTATGCGGGAAGTGCAGTGGCGGCTTCTTACGACTGTGCTGATTGTTTTATTCATTTTCAAAGTGATCCCCGATTTTGACAGTTTTGCCAGGTTTTATTGCTTTACCTACCCGGTGGTCGCGATCAGCCTGCTCATCTATCTTATATCAACAGGGAAAATACATTTCACTTTTTCGGTAAGCAAGGTAACCCGGCGTTATTTTAAAAAAATCATCACCTTCAACCTGTTTATTTACTCGGGATTTATTGTACTCACCATAGCACAGGTATTTGACCAGCTGGTAATAGCATCCGTACTGAAGGATGGAATGGCCAAAGCAGGTGTGTTTGGTTTTGCACAGATCATGGCAACGGTCATACTGGCTCCGCAAAGAGGCATTATAGCTGCAGCAGTACCGCATCTTTCGCGCGCCTGGAAAGAAAAAGACATGGGTAAGCTGCAACGCATTTATCAGCGTTCATCGCTTAATCAGCTTATTTTTTCAGTGGGCATTTTCTTACTTATCGCCATCAATTACAGAGAGGCCATTCTCACATTCAATCAGAAAGAAATGTTCCTGGCCGGGTTCAGTGCGTTTATACTGATGGGGCTCACCCGGGTGGTTGAGATGGGTACAGGACTAAATTCACAAATTATCGGCACATCCACCTACTGGCGCTTTGAATTGATCAGCGGCATTTGTCTGCTGGCCTTTATGCTCCCGCTTACAGTAATCCTGACCCGTCAGTTCGACATCCTGGGGCCCGCTATTGCCAACCTGGTATCCATCAGCCTGTATAACCTGATCCGCCTTATTTTTCTTTGGAAAAAATTCGGGCTGTTCCCGTTTGTGCCCGCCTCCTTTTACACCTTACTGATCGGTGCTGCCATCACTTTTATCAGCTGGTGGCTATGCAGGGATATGCAGGGGTTCTGGGGACTCGTAATCCGGAGCAGTATTTTCATTACTCTTTTCGCCAGTGCGGTAATCGGATTCAAACTTTCACCCGATACGCAGGCAGTAGTTGCCTCGCTGAAGAAGCGGATATTGAAAAAGTAAGTATAAAAATATAAAGGTTTAAAAGTATAAACGCAGCTGCCTGCTATCCACACCTTTAAACCTTTATACTTTTATACCTTTTCTTTTACTTCTCTACCCTCCCCGCTCCTATATATCTTTTCATATAATAGGGATCAAAGAGATCACTTACGGTTACTCCCTGCGATGAAGAAGCATGAATAAATTTATTGTTCTGCAGATAAATACCCACATGCGAGATACCTCCGCGGGTATTGAAGAATACCAGGTCGCCTTCTTTCAGTTCAGTCGCAGATATAATCCGCGACATCTTATACTGATCGCGGGCTGTACGGGGAAGCGACATGGCAAAAGCAGAAAGATACACGGCCTGTACAAACGCAGAGCAGTCAATCCCCTTTTTGGTACTGCCCCCCAGACGGTAAGGTGTACCATACCATTCATCTACATACCCAAGCAGTTCGCTGGAGACCAGCTCTTCCACTTCGGTGTTTAACAGGATGGCATATTTTAACTGAACAGGAGAGGCTTTTTCAACGCTGGCATTACGGCTGAGATAAGTATTTACATCCGATGCAGCCGCAGGAGAGACATTGGTATGCTTACGTGGCACTGCCTCCTTTTTTACATTCACCAGAGAAGCCTGTTGATCGACCGATATATCTTCGAGAAAACGGACCTCGCGTGAGGAGCCAGACCCAGGAGATTTGTTACCAGCCACTTCTGCACTACCGGCCACAGGTTTACTGTTCGTAAACTGCAGCGGCTTGAGGCTGGAGCAACTGGCCAGAAACAGGATGAGCCCAAATGCCGGAATTAAACTTCTTACCATGTGGTTCACTTTTTTTGCACAGTTTGCGCACAGTTCTAGAAACCGTGCAAAAATATAGGATATAAATGTTAAAAAGCAGTATCCTTTTAACGAAATTTGACGGTTGAAATTGCCCTTCCGCTAAGTAGTTGAACACAAGTGATTTAGCTCCTTAGTATTTGATTATCAATTAGCCGTAATTTATTCTGACCTAACCTATGCGGATCCAAACCATACCGGCGATGTTATGCTGCTATTTTGCTGCCCTCAGCTGCAAACCGGGCTCGGGACGTATGCCTGTTGCCGATCCGTTATGGTCGGATACCAGCAAAACCGCCGTACCGGCAACCACACAGGTGAGGGATACCATCCCCGACACGCCGGCATTACCGTCCTACAATGAGCTGCGTTATACCAAAACAGAAGTCGTAAAGGCCGCACCAGGCACCAAATCAGTCCTTTTTAATAGCACAGGCACCCAGCTGTTTGCTATGAACCTCGAGGGCATGAGCATCTACCAGTTTGACCGCAAGAGCCGAAGCGTAATCCGCGAGTTCAAATTCAAACCCACACGTGGCACCGGCTGGGATTATGAAACCGATAAGCCTATTCCTTCCTACGAAGAAAAGCCGGTGGAGGCCTGTCTCAGCCACGATGATAAATGGCTCTGGGTTTCACTTCACAACGCAGAAGGTATTGTGCCCATACGTGTCGATTCACTGGCTGCCAATAAACATTACGGACAGCTCATTGACGCCCGTGCCGGTCTGAAAAAAATCACCGTCATCGAACGCGGCAGCACCCGGCGCGACTCTTTTCAGGCACCCCTGATCCGAACCGGCAAAACGCCCAAAGTCATCGCACGCACCGGCAATAGCAGCCACCTGCTGGTCAGCAACTGGCATTCGTACAACGTAAGCGTGCTGAGCACCCATACCGAACGGTTTCCTTACGCCACGGTGATTGATACCATACCAGTACCCTCCATTCCCCGGGGCATCGTAGTCGACGACCGTAATCAGCGCTCTTTTGTGGCCATCATGGGTGGAGCCAGCCTGATGTCCGTCAATAATAATGTGTGGATGAAGGAAAAAAACCTCACCGTGGCTTCCAATCCCCGGCATATCGTCATCGACAGCAGCGGAAGGCTTTTTGTCTCCTACAACCGGGTGGGAAAAATTGCCTGTATTGACCCGAATACCGGCGAAACGCTATTTACGGCTACTACGGCAGCCCAGCCACGCACCATCATCCTTTCTAAAAACCACCGCTTCCTGTTTGTTACCTGCTATAGCAGCGATAAACTGGAAGTATTCCGGATAAATGAAGCTAGCTTTACCCGCATTGCCTCATTACCCTGCCCCGGCCACCCCGTGGGAGTGGATATTTATGAAAACGAATCTAAACTGGAAGCATGGGTTTGCAGTTATACTACCGGAAAGATCAATGTGTTTAATTTTGAAAAAAGCAATAAGAATAGTGACCGGTGATCTGTGATCAGTGGCCGGAAAGTTTCATTCTTTTCTGCCAGCCACTGACCACTGACCACTTAAACCCCAGCACATATAAATGAAGTTTTCTCACTTACACGTCCATACCCAATTTTCGCTGCTGGATGGAGCCGCATCCATTCAGAACCTCTACAAAAAAGCGATTGCCGATAATATGCCTGCGCTGGCCATCAGCGACCACGGCAATATGTTTGGCGTCTTTGAATTTGTAGCCGAAGCCTATAAACATAAAGATGAAAATGGCAAGGTAAAAGTAAAACCGGTGGTGGGCTGCGAATTTTATATCACCGCCAACCGCCACCAGAAAACATTTACCAAAGAACAAAAAGACGTTCGCCATCACCAGATACTGCTGGCAAAAAACGAACAGGGGTACCGCAACCTGGTTAAACTTACTTCACTTGGCTTCATAGAAGGCATGTACAGCAAGTACCCGCGAATCGACAAAGAACTTATTCTTAAATATCATGAAGGACTGATTGCCACGACCTGCTGCCTTGGTGCTTCCGTACCACAGGCTATTCTTCGCAAGGGCGAAGATGAAGGCGAAAACGAATTCAAATGGTGGCTCAATATTTTCCAGGACGATTTTTATGTAGAGTTGCAGCGGCACGGCATGGCAGAACAGGATAAAGTAAATGAGGTACTGATCCGTTATGCACGCAAATACAACGTAAAGATCATTGCCAGTAACGATAGTCACTATGTAGAGCAAAGCGACTTCAATGCCCACGACATCCTGCTTTGTATCAATACCGGCGAAAAGATCAGCACACCCGCCATGCGCGATTTTGCCGATGATGACGTGAATATCAAAGGCAAACGTTTTGCGTTCCCCAATGATCAGTTCTATTTCAAGAAAACCGCTGAGATGAGTAAGGTATTTGGCGATTTGCCCGAAGCAATCGACAATACCAATGAAATAGTAGACAAGGTTGAACTGCTGAACCTGAAGCGGGATATCCTGCTTCCCTATTTCCAGGTACCCAGCGAGTTTTCTTCGCAGGATGAATACCTCGAGCATATCACCTGGAAGGGCGCTCATGAACGTTATACCGAGATCACTCCCGAGATCGATGAACGGATTCGCTTTGAGCTGTTCACCATTAAGACAATGGGATTTGCCGGTTACTTTCTTATCGTGAGTGACTTTATACGTGCAGGACGCGAGATCGGTGTATTCATTGGCCCGGGCCGTGGTTCTGCTGCCGGATCGGTAGTTGCCTTCTGTACAGGCATTACCAATATCGACCCCATAAAATATAACCTGCTGTTCGAACGGTTTCTGAATCCCGACCGTAAATCGATGCCAGATATCGATACCGACTTTGATGATGAAGGCCGGCAGAAAGTAATTGACTATGTAGTAGAAAAATATGGTAAAAACCAGGTAGCCCAGATCATCACTTATGGTACCATGGCTGCCAAGATGAGTATCAAGGATGTGGCCCGGGTTATGGATCTGCCGCTGGCAGAGTCAAATGCACTGGCCAAGATGGTACCCGATAAACCGGGCATCGAACTGCGCCGCGTACTGCATGCTCCCATGCGTACAAAAGAAGGCGAAAAATCGCTCGAAGAAAAAGATGGATTGGGTTCCGAAGACCTGGAAACAGTAAAACGCCTCCGCGATATTTACGCCCAGACAGATACTCCTGCCAGTAAAGTACTACACGAAGCCGAACGTCTCGAAGGCTCCGTCCGTAATACCGGTATCCACGCAGCCGGTATCATCATCGCCCCAAAAGATCTGACAGAACTGCTGCCTGTATCCATTGCCAAAGATTCTCCGCTCTGGGTTACACAGATAGAAGGTAATGTGATCGAAGAGGCAGGTGTTATCAAGATGGACTTCCTGGGTCTAAAGACCCTTACCATCATCAAGAATGCCCTGCAAATGATCAAACAGAATCATGGCGTGGAAATTTCCATTGACGACATTCCGCTCGATGATCAAAAAACATATGAACTCTACCAACACGGCGCTACGATAGGTACGTTCCAGTTCGAAAGTCCCGGTATGCAGAAGTACCTGCGGGAACTGAAGCCGGATAAATTTGGCGACCTCATTGCCATGAACGCCCTGTACCGTCCCGGCCCCATTGCCTATATCCCCAACTATATTGAGCGTAAACATGGCCGCGAAGCCATCGTATACGATCTGCCCGAGATGGCCGAATACCTCGAAGAAACATACGGTATCACCGTGTACCAGGAACAGGTGATGCTGCTGGCCCAGAAACTGGCCGGCTTCAGTAAGGGAGACGCCGACGTATTGCGGAAGGCCATGGGTAAAAAACAGAAGTCCGTACTCGACAAAATGAAGGCCCAGTTTATTAAGGGAGCCACTGAAAAATCTTTCCCCGAAGACAAACTGGAAAAGATCTGGACCGACTGGGAAGCTTTTGCACAGTACGCCTTCAACAAATCGCACTCCACCTGTTATGCTTTTGTAGCTTATCAAACGGCTTATCTAAAAGCTCACTACCCGGGCGAATACATGTCTGCCGTACTGAACAACGCCGGCAGTATTGAAAAGATCACCTTCTTTATGGAAGAGTGTAAGCGCATGGGCATTAAAGTACTGGGGCCCGACATCAACGAATCACGCAAGGGCTTTGCTGTTGCCAAACCAGGCGAGATCCGTTTTGGACTGGGAGGTCTGAAAGGTGTGGGCGAAGGTGCTGTAGACAACATCATCGAAGAGCGGGCAAAAGACGGAGCATTCCCCAATATATTTGAATTCATCAAACGAATCAACCAGCGGGCTGTAAATAAGAAAACACTCGAAAGCCTTGCCTATGCAGGCGCCTTTGATTGTTTTCCCGAACATCACCGGGCTCAGTATTTTGCCCACATGGACAATGAAACCATCACGGGACTCGAAAAGATCATCAAATACGGTCAGGTAATTGCCGCCCAGAGTGCAACAGCCGGCGCCACACTGTTTGGAGACATGCCCATGGATATGGAAATACCGGCACCACGTCTGCCCGACTGCAAACCCTGGTCGCTCACAGAGCAACTGGACCACGAAAAGGATGTGACCGGTATGTTCCTGAGCGGCCATCCGCTCGATCATTATAAGTTTGAACTCAAGCATTACGGCATTACAAGTATTGCGGATTTTAATGAGTTCAGGGATACGATCAAGATGCAATCCAATCCCGGCCGTATTTTCCGGATACTGGCACTGATTACCGGTGCAGACCACCGCACGGCGCAAAACGGAAATAAATTCGGGCGTTTTATCCTGGAAGATTATTCCGGCAAAACAGAGGTATCCCTGTTTCGCGAAGACTATCTGCGCCTGTCGCCATTGCTGGTCCAGGGCACTGCTGTATATATCACCGGATTCCTCAAACCAAGGTTCAATAAAGAAGAATTTGAGTTTAAGATCAGCACAGTATCACTGGCAGAATCGCTTAAAAAGAGCCAGACCAAACAATTGCTGATTGAGGTACATCCCAAAGACGTAAACCCCGAAATGATCAACTTTGTTTATAACAATATGCGCACGTATGGCGGCGGCGGCACTTCGCTGCGACTGATACTGAAAGAGCCACGTCAAAACCTGCGTGTGAGCCTCGATTCAGGCAATAACCGCTTTGAAATGAACGACGAGCTGATTGGCTTCCTGGAAGCCCGGCCGGAATGGGATATACAGGTGATTGGCAACTAGAGCAGACAGGCGAACCCCGTTAATGGATTGATAAAGAAATGTATACAAAAAGTTAGCAACGGCAGTTTCCTGACAGCTTAGCCCGTAAAAGCAGCCATATTGCCAAGTTTTGCACAACTTTCTGCCAACATTGACTGTTATTTGAGACGGACTTAAATTTGCAGTCCTTTATCTGTAACAACAGAAAACAATAAAATTAAAATCAATACAATGGCAAAAGAATTCAATGATTCCAACTTCCAGGCCGATGTGCTGGCTTCTGAAAAGTTAACAGTAGTGGATTTCTGGGCAGAATGGTGTGGCCCCTGCCGCGCTATCGGTCCCGTTATCGAGGAGTTGGCAAAGGAATATGATGGTAAAGTGAATATTGGTAAAGTGAATGTGGACAACAACCCGCAGGTATCTACCAACTACGGTATCACTTCTATTCCTGCCATCCTGTTTATAAAAGGTGGCCAGGTTGTAGATAAACTGGTTGGCGCTCAACCCAAGAGCAACTTCGTTAAAAAAATTGAAGCGCATATCTAAGTAATCGCTTATAATAAAACGTAAAAAGCTCCCCACCGGGAGCTTTTTACGTTTTATTATGTTTATTGAAAAAAGCTTTAATGATGCGCCTGTAAGCCGGCAGTACGATCATGTTTGTGACGGAATACAATCGCAAACAGAACAGCTACGACCAACGCATATAATGCAAAAGCCGTCCATATACCCTTCCAGTCCATCGTCTTATCTGCATAGGTAAAATATCTTGCTATTACTATACCACTGATAGTACTACCAAGCCAGGCGCCAAAGCCATTTGTCATCATCATAAAAATCCCCTGAGCACTGGCTCTTATATCTGGCCGGACCTGCGTATCTACAAAAAGAGAACCGGAGATATTGAAAAAGTCAAAAGCCATTCCGTATACTATACAGGAAAGAATAATCATCCATAAACCGCCGGCAGGATCTCCATAGGCAAAGAGCGCAAATCTCAATACCCAGGCGATCATACTGAAAAGCATTACCTGCTTGATACCAAACTGACGCAGGAAGAAAGGGATGGCGAGGATAAATAGGGTTTCAGATATCTGCGAAATAGACATGATAATGGCAGGATAACGAACCACTACGGTATCCTTATACGCGTCGATTTTGGCAAAATCGTGCAGAAATGTATCACCATAGGCATTGGTCAGCTGAAGCGCAGCCCCCAACAACATGGCAAACACAAAGAAGAAAGCCATCTTGGGAATTCGGAAAAGGCTGAATGCACGAAGACCCAGTATATCTACCAGCGACTTTTGTCCTGCGGTCCTTGATTGTGGAGGACATTTTGGAAGCGTAAACGAATAAATACCGAATAAAAGTGACGCTGCTGCTGCCACATAGAACTGGCTGGCAGAAGTTTCAATTTTCAGCAAGCTCACAATCCACATAGCTACTATAAAACCGATCGTACCAAATACCCGTATAGGCGGAAAATCGCGTATGATATCTTTTCCGTTTTGAATCAGGGCCGTATAGGATACCGTATTAGCCAGCGCAATGGTAGGCATGTAAAAAATCATGTAAAGAAGCAATACATAGTAAAATGTATCCGGGTCATTTACCTGTGGTATAAAACTAAGCACGACCGCTCCAGCCAGATGGCATATCCCAAGGAGACGTTCGGCATTGATCCACCTGTCAGCAATAATACCGGTAATAGCAGGCATAAAAATAGCAGACAACCCCATTGTAGAAAAGATAGCTCCAAATTCTTCTCCACCCCATTTTTTATTCTGAAACCAATAGGCGCCAATCGTAATTAGCCAGGCTCCCCATATAAAAAACTCAAGAAAACTAAGAATAACAAGCCGTACCTTAATATTCATGCAGCAGTTGTTTGATTATAAATAATAAAGCGCTGGTAAGATACAGATTTTAGTTATCGAAAAATGCAGGATAACCCGTCACGGCAGCGAACCAGCGGGGCAGGCCATTGTTAATATTCCATCGTACCTTTGCGGCGATCCTCAAAACTGATATCGACATGGACCATGTACTCTCCCCGGCCCTGCTGCAAGACAGCTCCGTGACACCCAAACTGGCCGCTATTGCCGCCAAAGTGCAACAGCAGCAACGCATTACTGACGAAGATGCCCTGCTTCTTTTCGAAAAAGCCAGCCTGCCTTTTGTAGGAGCCCTGGCCAACCAGATACGCGAGCGGCTGCATGGAGATACCACTTACTTCAACCGCAATTTCCATATCGAACCCACCAATGTCTGCGTTTATACCTGCCACTTCTGCAGCTACAGCCGGGTGTATGCCCACCGCGATGAAGGCTGGGAACTGAGCCAGGAACAGATGATGGATATTGTGCGCAGCTATGATGGCAAACCCGTGACCGAAGTACATATTGTAGGCGGTGTACACCCCAAGATGAACCTGGAGTTTTTTGCCGAACTCATGCGTAAGATCAAAGCCCATCGTCCCGACCTGCATATCAAAGGATTCACCGCTGTAGAGCTGGACTATATGTTCCGTAAAGCCAAAAAAACTATTGCAGAAGGTATGCAATACCTGCACGAGGCCGGCCTTGATTCATTACCAGGCGGTGGTGCAGAAATCTTCCATCCCGAAGTAAGACAGCAGATATGTGCCGATAAGGTGGATGGCGATGGCTGGCTGGCCATTCATGAAGCCGCTCATCAGCTGGGTATGCATACCAATGCCACTATGCTGTATGGTCATATCGAAAATTATACCCACCGTGTAGACCATATGCGCCGCCTGCGTGAATTGCAGGACCGTACACATGGATTCAACACCTTTATTCCGCTCAAATTCCGGAATGGCGACAATGACATGAGCCATGTAGCCGAAAGCAGCCTGGCCGAAGACCTGAAGATGTATGCCATTGCCCGTATTTATCTCGACAATTTCCCACATCTGAAAGCCTACTGGCCCATGCTGGGACGGCAAAACGCCCAGCTCACCCTGGCTTTTGGTGTAAATGATATTGACGGCACCATTGACGATACCACCAAAATTTACTCCATGGCCGGCTCCGAAGAGCAGACACCTGCCATGAATACAGCCCAACTGGTAACATTAATCCGCCAGGCCCGCCGACGTCCGGTAGAGCGTGGCACATTGTATAATGTGATCAGGGATTACAATGATCTGTCTGTTGAAGAGATCAGCCAGAATCCGCTGTTGAATTAAGCTTTTAGCGTTAAATCCTGTTTCATCCTTAAGCCTGAAAGCCCGGTGAGCTGTATGGCCAGGGGGAAATTATTTTTTTCCGGCGAGGTTTTATTTAGTATATTCCGATAACTAAAAAAAGCCATATGGAGAAGATATCATCTATCCTTGCCCGTAAGGGCGGCGGCGCTGTCAGTGTTACCCCCGGCACTTCTGTTTTGGAAGCACTCAAGATCATGGCTGATAAAAATATCGGCTCTGTAGTAGTGATCGACCAGGGACGTTACCTGGGTATAGTGTCTGAACGTGATTATTCCCGTAAGGTAATGCTCAAGGGCAAACACTCCAGTGATACGCCTGTGTCGGAGATCATGTCGGCCGATTTGCCAACCCTTAAGCCGGGCGACAGCATCGATCAGTGTATGACGCTGATGACCCAGCACAATATCCGTTACCTGCCCGTGTTTGAAGCCGGTCAGCTCGTGGGGATCATTTCTATGAGCGATGTGGTAAAAGCCACCATACTGGCACAAAAAGAAACGATTAATCAGCTGGAGAATTATATACACCGCCAGAGCTAAGGCCTGAGATAAAAAGCAAAAGGTAGAGGGCAGTTATTTCTTTTACCTTCCACCCTTTGCCCTATACCCTTCCTCAACACTCAGGCAAACTCAGCGGTACATGTATTGCCAGGCCGCCATCGGCTGTTTCCTTGTATTTATAATTCATATCCTGTGCGGTATCCCACATGGTTTTGATAACCGCATCGAGTGAGACTTTCGCGAAATCGGGTGTGCTTTGCATAGCCAGCTGCGAAGCTGTGATGGCCTTAATAGCCCCCATGGTATTGCGCTCTATGCAGGGCACCTGCACGAGACCGCCAATGGGGTCGCAGGTCATGCCGAGATGATGCTCCATGGCAATTTCGGCTGCCATCATCGCCTGCCGCTGGCTTCCACCGCTTACTTCTGTAAGCGCAGCTGCCGCCATAGCAGATGACACACCGATCTCTGCCTGGCATCCGCCCATAGCGGCAGAAATAGTGGCTCCTTTCTTGAAAATGCTGCCTATCTCGGAAGCCGTCAGTAAAAAACGGACAATCGCTTCATCACGTCCGGCACCGGTACGTTCCGGACAAACAAAAGCTACATAATACATAAGCACAGCCGGTATCACCCCGGCAGCTCCATTGGTAGGCGCAGTTACGACCCGTCCAAATGAAGCATTCTCTTCATTAACTGCCAGGGCAAAACAACTTACCCAGTCGAGGATATACTGAAAGGTTTGCGGCCGGTTACAGATTTGCTGTACCCATTCTTCAAAATTGGTATAGGTAGCGGCCCCAATCAGCCGCTTATTGAGTTGCGCAGCACGGCGGGTTACCTGCAGACCTCCCGGCAATGTGCCGGTAGTATGGCAACCACGGTAAATACATTCGCGCATTACTTCCCATATATGAAGTACACCCGCTTTCGTTTCTTCTTCCGATCGCCAGGCGTGTTCGTTTTCAGCTACTATCTCATGAATAGCCAGGCCTGTTTTAATACACCAGTGCAGCAGATCGCCAGCTGTGTGAACAGGAAAAGGCAATTGTACAAGTGAACCCGCAGCACGTTCTTCCCCTTCACATACCACAAAGCCGCCACCGGTAGAGTAATATGTTTCCTGTATACTGTCGCCATTATGCAGGGTGGCTATAAACCGAAGAGCATTGGAATGAAAGGGGAGCCGCTCGGCAAAAAGAAATTCAATATCCTCACGCGGATCAAAAGTTATTTCGTGCCTGCCTGCCAGCAGTAATATTTTCATGCTGGCGATATCGCCGATCTTATTATGGATCTGATCTACTGCAAATGTTACCGGATCATCGCCACTAAGACCAAGTTGTACTGCGATGTCTGTACCGTGTCCGATTCCTGTTTTAGCCAGCGAGCCATACAACAGGACCCTAAGATGGGCTACCTGGTTAAGACTATTCCGGTTCTCAAGCACTGCAAGAAACCGCTGGGCGGCGCGCCATGGTCCCAGTGTATGCGAACTGGAAGGCCCCACCCCTATTTTAAACATATCAAATACTGAAATAGGCTCGTATGACAAAGCAATAATTTATAAAACAAAAGTACAACTAAAAAGCCTTGTACCCGGAAAGGTACAAGGCTCGTATACAGTAGGTATCGGTTGCCGACTATTGTACGTCGACAAGCTGCACATCAAAAAACAGCGGTGTATTGCCCGGTATGGCTCCACGACCGGTGCAGCCATAAGCCTGCGATGAAGGAATGATCAGTTTAATATGTCCCCCTTTTTTAATCAGTGGCAGACCAATACGCCATCCTTCAATCAGATCGCTCAATGGCCAGGCCGGATTCTCAGCCGTATTATTGGGTGTTGTTTGCTGGCTGAATATCTGGTTGTCGAGGAAGCGACCTGTATAGGTGATCACTACTTTAGAGGTAGCTGTTGGTGCAGCACCTGAACCTTCATTGATGATTTCATAGTATAATCCGGTACTATGTACCAGAGGAGTAATACCATTGGCAGTAGCATAAGCCTGCAACTGGGCCGCTTCACTTTGCGGAGACCTGGATTTACATCCATCTTTCTTACAGCCGGGCGCCATTGCAACCAGCACACTAAACGCGAGAAACAGTTTCAATTTTTTCAAGACACTACATTTTAAAATTCACAGTTAAATTTATCACAACTAGCTTGACAACGATCGGCCGGAAAGCGCTGCAACCAATTGCCAATTTCAGTTTTTTTCTTTGCGAGCCTGCAGCTCACGATATCGCTGCTCATGCTGATCCCACCGGTGCCTTGCGGAAAATACGGCAATAAACACTATTATTCCTATTGCTGCCAACAACAGTACAACAAAACCCGAGCTATCTGCCCGGAACTGCATATCGGCCCGGCGGTACCAGCCAGACAGAAAATTGGCAAATGTGGCCACTACCAGTATAATTCCCAGAGGTAACCCCCAGATCATATGCTGCCATGTCCGGCGTTTCCGCGTCCTGTTCTGCTCCCAGTATTCCATAAACCGGGTTTCCTCATCGGTCAGTTTCATAACGCAAAAATAAAACATAAGACGCTCAGATACTTGCAGCTGCCAGATGAATTAGTTATATTGTGCCAACTAATTGCAAAGGCTGTGAAATTAGCAACCTTACTAACCCAATATCTTTATGTACACCACCGGCTGGACCTGCCCGGCATAGGTAGTTTTATCCTCGATCCGGCTGTTGCAAGCCAACTGGCTACTGCCCGCCCCAATCAGCTACTAACAGATGGTATCCTATTTGAATATAATCCATCTCTTCCGGAATCGCCCGAACTGATTGCCTATATTTCTGCGCAAAGCGGCAAAATGAAGGCGCTGGCCAGTTCCGATCTCGAATCACATATCCAGCTGGCTCATCAGTTTCTGAATATCGGCAAACCCTTCCATTTTGAAGGAATCGGTACACTTACCCGTCTTAAACCGGGAGAATTTGAATTTATTGCCGACCCCTTACAGGCTCCCGACCGTAAGAGAGAGAGTCAGTCGAGAGAAAGCAGCAAAAATTCGTCAAAAGAAGAGCAATCGCCCCGTTACGAATCGTTCCTGACAGAAAAAAAACCAAGCCAGGGCTGGCGAAAACCCATAATTGCCCTGCTCGTTTTAATTGGCCTGGGCCTGGCCGTATGGGGTGGATATGCCATTTCTAAAAAGTCACGTGCGCCTAAAGAAGAAGTCGTCAAGGAAACACCTGTTGAAAATAATACACTTCCGGTATCAGATACCACTGCAAAGCAGGTACCCGACAGCATCCCGCCTGCCCCTGTAGCCTCCCCTGCTACCAATGATCTGTACAAATATGTACTGGAAGTATCTAATCAAAAACGAGCTCTCAAACGCTACAATCAATTGCGCACCAATCTCTGGGACGTAAAGCTGGAAACAAAAGACTCCGTCAGCTACAAACTTTTTGTACTACTCCCCGGCACCGACACCACCCGTATTGCAGATTCACTGACTGTTTTTCTGGGAAGAAGAGTGTACATAGAGAAATAAATTTAATGTGCTAATTGGTTAATGTGCTAGTATGCTAATGCCGGTTAGTTTGTGTTTTAAAAAGAGCAGGCAATATTTAATAACTACGAATACCTGCTAGTATTTTAATATTTCGATTGAAAAGGGAACATTAGCATATTACCCCATTAGCATATTAACACATTAGCACACTAGCACATTAACCAATTAGCACATTCCCCTATAACCTTTCTCTCCCTGCTGCGTCAGATAAAGAAAAACATATCTGACATGAAATCATTTTTAGTACTGTTGCTGGCGACGGCACTGGCGGCAAGCCGCTGCGCGGCCCAATGCGACAAAGAATTTATATTAACAACCTCACTGGTAGAATATCTCAACCCTGCCTACGAGGTGGTGCGTACAATGGACGATAACAGCAGTATCCGTATTAGCCGCGATTCTGTCACTATCACCCCGGAACACGACCCCGCACTGACTGGTGTTGTCACAGAATTTACCTGCAACTGGCAAACACCCTGGATTGATGGCCGGTCCGTTATTAAAGCACGCTTTAATGATCGGGGACAGGATACCCCACTCACCCTGATACTGGAAGCCAAAAACGGTCACCTGTCATTCCTCATTCTCTTTGACAATAAGCCGGAGCGGATCATACGCATCTGGCCTACGGTGAAGAAGTAGTATAAAAGTTTAAAGGTATAAAGGTGAGAGGAAAACATTCACTCATTTTATCATTCAACTTTTAAACCTTTATACCTTTAAACTTTTCACTTCCCCTGCCTTGGATCAAAACAGTTTTTCAGCACCAGGCAATTATAGCTATACTGAATACTACCGGCTTCGTTAGTAATCTGGCCGGCACGGCGATTCATCTCCAGGATGGTTTCATAGCCGCCTGACTGAGCCTCTGCCAGCGCCAGCTTCATTCGGTCAGATAAGGAC
>JAGODE010000306.1 GCA_017998385.1 Chitinophagaceae bacterium
GGTTATGATAGGGCGAGTATTTATACAGGAACGGGAACTGGCTGGCCGTATCGGCATTGCCATATTCCACAGCCCAGGCTGCTCCCACTGTAAACTTGTGGAAACGCAGCATATCCAGGACTCCCACCTGTGGCAAAGCCACCCTGAACAGGTCGGGACGCTGCGTCATGACCGCTCCCACGAGTAAACCGCCATTGCTGCCTCCGCGAATGGCAATGCGGTTGGGATTGGTAAACCGGTTTTTGATCAGGTATTCAGCTGCTCCAATGAAATCGTCAAATACGTTTTGCTTTTTATCCAGCATACCGCCTTTGTGCCAGGCCTCACCATATTCACTTCCTCCACGCAGGTTGACTACGACATAGATACCCCCCTGCTCAATGAAAAATGCATTGCTGATGCTGAATCCAGGGGTCATGGGTATATTAAATCCGCCGTACCCATAAAGCAATACAGGATTATTACCATTCCGTTCTATTCCCTTTTTATAGGTGAGGAACATAGGCACGCGGGTGCCGTCTTTGCTGTTGAAAAATAGCTGCTCGGTGACCATTTCGCTTGTATTCATTGCTATGCTGGTGCTGCGAAACAGATCGGCTTCACCGGTGGTAAGATCATAACGATAGATAGCAGGTGGGGTGGTAAACGAGGTAAACGTAAAAAACAGTTCCTTATCTTCCGGTTCTCCCCCAAATCCGCTGGCGGTGCCAATACCCGGCAAATACACTTCGCGTACCAGTTTGCCGTCATAATTGTACTGGTATACGCGTGTGGAAGCATCTTTAAGATAGTCTGCAAAAAGCTGTCTGCCGCAGGAGCCTACGCCCTGCAGGGCCTCTGATTTTTCGGGAATAATCTCTTTCCAGTTTTGTTTAGCCGGTTTTTTCGGATCAATCGATACCAGGCGATAGTTGGGTGCATCGATATTGGTGCGCACCAGCAACCGGTCTCCGTCATTATCCACTACACTGGCTTCGCTGGCGAAGCCCGGAATGAGTAATTTGAATTGTTTCTGCGAAGGATCTTTCCGGTCCATATACCAGAGTTCTGAACCGCTTGTACCTTCGGAAACATACAGGATCAGGAAACGTTCGTCTTCGGTGGCGTCCACTCCATGAAAGCGAAGCGGGTGTTTTTTATCCTCATATACCAGTTTGTCTTCGGCCTGGCTGGTACCCATTGTGTGGTAATACACTTTCTGAAATTCGTTGCGGCGGCTGAGCCGGGTCTTTTCATCGGGCTGGTCGTAACGGCTGTAATAAAAACCATCTTCACCCAGCCAGTTGAAACCACTGAATTTCACCCAGCGGATGGTATCGGGCAATACCTTTTTGGTGGCTGTTTCCATTACATATACTTCCTGCCAGTCGCTGCCGGCTACCGAAATGGAATAGGCCATGTATTTTCCCTTTTTGCTGAATCCCAGTCCGCTCAGGGCGGCTACACCATCCTTATTAAGGGTATTGGGATTGAGAAATTCTTCGGGTGCGCCCTGCAGTCCTTTTTGACGGTACATGACCGACTGATTTTGGAGACCATCATTTTTAAAGAAATAATACCAGTCGCCTTTTTTGAACGGAGAAGAATATTTAGGATAATTCCACAGCTTTTCGAGCCGGTCGCGGACCTGCTTGCGAAACGGAATCTGATTGAGATAGTCGAAGGTGATTTTATTCTGTTCAATAACCCACTGTTTGGTGCGCTCACTGTTATCGTCCTCGAGCCAGCGATAAGGATCTTCTACGGTAACTCCATTATAGTTATCCACCACATTTTCGCGATAAGTTGCCGGATATTTTATTTGTGCAGCTGCACCCAGTTGTGACGCCATAAAAAGCAAACAGATTAATTTTCTCATGATGGTGAGTTGAGGAAAGTAAAGATAGGAAATGAGTTCAATGTGCTAATGGGTTAATGTGCTAATGTGCTAATTTGTTAATGTGCTAATTATTACAAAATTCCGAAATGGAAAGAGTAGTATTATTGATACTATAAAATGTTTTAACCATTAGGCATTAGCACATTAACCCATTAGCACATTAGCATATTAATACTCACGTCTGTTAGCCTCTTCACAATTCCATCATGTCTGCATCACACACAATGCCAACAATACCTTATTTTTGAGGCGCTAACGATAGGGTAAGAGACGAATCCCTGCCACGGTCATAAAAAATATTCCTAAAAACCAGTTATTTACGAAAATTAATGGCACAGAAAGTTACGAAGATTGGCGTTTTGACATCCGGCGGTGATGCTCCGGGCATGAATGCAGCCATCCGCGCGGTTGTACGCACGGCTACCTATCATGGCATTGAAGTATTTGGAATCATGCGCGGTTATCAGGGCATGATTGATGATGATATCATCAAAATGGATTCCAAATCGGTGGCAAACATTATTCAGCGGGGCGGCACTATTCTTAAAACTGCCCGTTGTAAAGATTTTTATGAAGCAGAAGGACGTCAGCGTGCCTATGCCAACCTCAAAAAGAGAGGCATCGACGGCCTGGTAATCATTGGAGGGGATGGCTCTTTCCGCGGTGCAGTGAAGCTGAGCCAGGAATGCGATATTCCCTGCATTGGCCTGGCTGGCACGATTGATAAGGATATTCATGGTACCGATTTTACGATCGGCTTTGATACCGCGGTCAATACTGCTGTACGCGCTATTGACAAGATCCGCGATACCATGGATGCGCATGACCGCATCTTTATTATTGAAGTAATGGGTCGCGATGCCGGTTATATTGCCCTCCATAGCGGTATTGCCACCGGTGCTGAAAATATCCTGATTCCCGAGCGTAAGACCGATATCAACGATATTATCAGCACACTCCAGGAAAAAGAACGCCGCAAAAAGCTGGTAAACCTGATAGTAGTTGCCGAAGGAGATGAATTTGGCGGTGCCAATGAGGTGCAAAAAGCCCTTCAAAAAGGACTGCCCAATGCAGAGATTCGTGTGGCCATCCTGGGGCATATTCAACGGGGAGGGTCTCCTACCTGCATCGACCGCCTCATCGCCAGCCGCATGGGTTATCATGCCGTAGAGTCGCTGATGGAAGGCCGGCACAATGTGTTTGTAGGTATTCATAACAATAAAATGCACTACATACCGCTGGAACAGGCCGTAAAAAATAAAGGTCATATCAGCGAAGAATGGATGAAGATCGTCAAGATCCTGGCATCCTGATCAGTTAAGGCAAACCGAAACAAGCAACCCACATGACAAAGAACGCAGAGAAATATTTTCATACCCAGATGGACCGCACAGCCGGTCTTACACACACATTTCACAAAACAAAAATCGTAGCTACAGTAGGCCCGGCATGCGATACCTACGATAAACTGCTTGAACTGGTAAAGGCAGGTGTAAACGTTTTCCGCCTCAATTTTTCACACGGCACACATGAAAACAAAGCGGAAATCATCAACCATATCCGCAAAATCAACAAAACAGAACCCTACAATATTTCGATCCTGGGCGATCTGCAGGGTCCCAAACTACGTGTGGGAGAAATTGAAAACGGATCATTGAAAATTGAACCCGGCGATATTCTCACGTTCACCTCCCGCGAAAAAGTAGTGGGCACCAAAGAAAAAATCTATATCTCCTACCCCGACCTGCACAAGGACGTAAAGACCGGAGAGAAAATCATGATCGATGACGGCAAACTGGAAGTAGTCGTAACAGAGATCACCCCCAACGATGAAGTAAAGGTGCGCGTAACTTATGGCGGCAACCTGCTTCCCAAAAAAGGTGTGAACCTGCCCGACACAGCCATCTCACTGCCGGCCATGACACCCAAGGATATCGAAGACTTCGAATTCATCATAAAACATGAACTGGATTGGGTGGCCCTCTCTTTTGTACGCCGTGCAGAAGATATTATTGATCTTAAAAAACGTGTAGCAGACTTCAAGAGCAATACAAAAGTGATGGCAAAAATCGAAATGCCATCTGCCCTCACTGACTTGCGTAATATCATTGTAGAATCAGATGCAGTAATGGTAGCCCGTGGCGACCTGGGTGTAGAACTGCCCGTTGAGAAAGTGCCCATGGCCCAACGTGAGATCATCCGTAAATGTATTCATCGCGGCAAACCTGTGATTGTTGCTACCCAGATGATGGAAAGCATGATTGACCGGGTAAAACCCAACCGCAGCGAAATTACCGATGTGGCCAATGCTGTGCTGGAAGGGGCCGATGCCGTAATGCTGAGTGGCGAAACCGCCACAGGTCATCACCCTACCCTGGTAGTGGAAACCATGCGCAAGATCATCCTCGAAGTGGAGCGTACCGAATACCGCTACAACCGTGCAGAAGACCTGCAGGCCATTTCACACTCCCCTTCTTTCCTGAGCGATGCTATCTGTTATAATGCCTGTAAAATAGCCAGCGACATTTCTGCCAACGCGCTTGTGGGTATGACCGAAAGCGGCTATACCGCCTTTATGCTTAGCAGCTATCGCCCCAAATCGCCACTGTATATTTTCACCAAGAAAAGATCGCTGGTCAATCAGCTGAGCCTGAGCTGGGGTGTACGCGCCTTCTTCTACGATGAAGAAGAAAGCCTTGATGATATCATCTTTGATCAGATCGCCATTTTGAAACAACGTGGTTTTGTAAAATCAGGCGATACTATTGTAAATACAGGCAGCACTCCCGTGCAACTGCATTTGCCCACGAATATTATTAAGATTACGAAAATAGACTAGGAAAGGTCAATGGTAAAAGGTAGAAGGTAAAAGGCGAAACCAGGCGCTTTTACCTTCTACCTTTTACCTTATATCTCACTCTATCTCTTTACCGCCAGCATGATAAAATAATAGCCGCGGCAATTTAGTTTTATAATGGAAAGCTACAGTAAAGATTGTAAAAGGCGAAAGGTGCTCATCCTTCTACCTTCTACCCTCTACCCTCTACCCTCTCAATAGAAAAAGGCCGCGGTTTACCGCGGCCTTTTTCTATCGAGAGAGGTGTCCCTACAATTTCTTAATCTTGATATTACGGAACCATACATTATTGCCATGGTCCTGCAGGCCGATACGTCCTTTTTTATAGGTACCAAAGCCTTCGGTGTCTTTGAATTTGCTGCCGGCAATCAGCTTCTTCCAGTTTTCATCCCACATGGTAGTCGTCACTACATTTTCTCCATTGAGGAAGAGCTCCAGTTTGCCATTCTGCGCAATGATCTCTACATGAT
>JAGODE010000307.1 GCA_017998385.1 Chitinophagaceae bacterium
GAACCGAGGTAGCTGCCATTAAACTGGCTGATGCTGGCATTGCCGGGGGTAAAACTGGCCTGAAGCAGGGGAATGCTGATGCCACCGGGATAATCTTTAGCTGTATATTTCACCTGACGTAAGCTGGCGGTACCGCTTGTTTTGATCTGGTCGTAGGCGCCTTTGTCGATAGCCGCTTTTGTACCGGCAAAGCGTACATCGGCCTGTAACTGACCGGTAAGATCAGTACCGGGCTCAAAGCTTACGAACTGTTTTACATTATCGAGAGTGAAACTGCCTTTTGCACTGCCATCAAAATTGACCACACTCATGGGCTGACTCAGTTTCAGCGTAAAGTCGATAGGATCTTTTCCTACTTCTATATGTCCTGCTGAAATATCAATACTGGTATTGTCGGCAATACCACCCTGGTTGGCAATCTGAATACGCATGTTGCCATTTTGAATGGGTTGAGGAAAGGAAGGCGACGAATAAAGCAGATTTTGAATCTGCAGGAATCCTCCTGCAGCGAAATTGCCGGTTTGTGTCTGCAATGCCTGCATATTTCCTTTGGCAAAAATATCGGCCGCTACCAGTCCCCCCAGCCGGGTACCGTTTTCGAGTTTAATAAATTGAGTAACCTGGGCCAGGTCGAGTTTGCCTTTGGCCACCGCATCTATATACCGAACCGTAACCGGATTGCGGAAAAGAAAACGGAAATCAAAGGGCTCATTATCCATTTCAAGGTGCCCGCTCGACAGGTTGATGACGGTGTTGTCGGGCGCACCATCACTGTTACTGGCCTGCAGGGCCAGGTTGATATTTTTTACCTGTTTGGGGAGATCCGGATACTGGAACGATGCCTTCTCTACATTCAGCTTTACATCGTATGCAGGCAATTGCTGCGGACTGTAAGTGCCCTTTACAAATCCTTCGAAGGCAGCTTTGCCGGTTGTTTTTATTTTGTCGAAATCATTTTTATAAATAGCTGGTATCATAGAGAGGATGTCCTTAAAGTCGTTGGAAGGCGTCTTGAAGCGGATATCCATCTGATAAGTGCTGTCGTTACTGATACCGAAGGATCCTGCAGCGGTCAGCTTCAGATTATTGAGTGCAATATCTTCTGTGTCGAATGTATAGGTTTGTTTGCTGTTATCGATACCCAGATCGGCATCGATCGCTGTGCGCACACCAGACAGGTAGGGGACACCGTCGTAGGTAAAGCTTACTGCATCTGCTTCGGTTTGGGTAGCCAGCGTAAAAACATCTGCCGTAAAATCGCCGCTGCCTTCATGATTGAGACCGGTTATTTCGGCGCTCATGCCACCGCTTTCGTCGTTATAATAAATATAACCGTTGCTGATGCGGTATTTCTTCAATGTCAGTTTAAACTCGGAAGCCGAAGTGTCTGTGCTGCTGCTGGTATCGCCGGAGGCTTTGGCAATATCCCAGTTGGCCTGACCTTCTTTGGTAACAAGTGCATGAATACGGGGCGATTGGATATAGATACCGGAGACTTTTATATCCTTTGCCTTAATAACGCTGATAAGATTGGCAGACACATCCAGGCTTTTGGCCGAGATAAGTGTGTCTTTGCTGAATACACCGGTTCCCACGACCGTCAGATCGTTTAGGCCAATAGATACTTTGGGAAAATGCCGAAACAGGGAAATGCTCACATCTGTGAAATCAACTTTGGCAGTAAGGCTTTTATTGATTTCTTTCTTTACCAGCCCGGTGATCTGTTTCTTGAATATGATCGGAATAAGAAAAGCCAGTGCGAGCAGCGTCAGAAGGGTAATGCCCGTGATTTTTAGAAATTTCTTCATAGTATAATGGCCTGTTTTTTATGCAAATTTGCAAATATGAAGCCAGAATGTCAACATGAAATCGACTGATTGACTAATTGTTGTGGTAAACGGCGGAAACTTACTAAGTCCGGGCTGGTATCATACCCCTGGCTGGTATAATACCCCCTGGCTGGTATCCTACCAGCCAGGGGGGAATTGTGCATTTTTTTTACTAGTGTTGCAGAAATTACAATCCCGTCTATGACACCCGAACGGAGAGAACGTCTCATGTATGTATTAAAGAACCGGCAGCCGGACCTGACGGTAGTGTTGGAGAATGTCTTTGACCCGCATAATATTTCTGCTGTTATGCGTACCTGCGATGCGGTAGGCATACAGGAAATATCCATTTTAAATACCCGTATTCCGCGCCACAAAAAGTGGGGAGCCCGCAGTTCCTCCAGTGCAGCAAAATGGCTTACGATACATCAGCACGATAATGCAGAAGAATGCTTTCAGCAACTGCGGCAGCGGTTTCCGCTGATTTTAACAACCCATCTAAGCAGCGATGCCATAAGTTTGTATGAGATTGATTTCAGCCAGCCCGTTGCGCTGGTTTTTGGCAATGAGCATAGTGGTGTGAGCGATGAGATCAGGGCCATGGCCGACGGCAATTTTATTATTCCGCAGGTAGGCATCATCCGTTCGCTCAACATCAGTGTAGCCTGTGCTGTGAGCCTGTATGAAGCATACCGCCAAAAAAATCTGGCGGGGCATTATGACCGGCAGGATCTCGATCATGCGATGAAGAAAGGACTGCTGGAGCAATGGACGCTCAACCCGGAAGAATAGATCATGAAATATTCTACATTCATTTCTGTATGCCTGTTGATGGCTTGCCTGACGCAGGCACAGCCAGTGCGTAAGGTAAAGATTACTGAACTGGAGTCGGTGATCAAACAAAGCCAGCGGCCACTGGTGATTAATTTCTGGGCTACTTATTGTAAACCCTGTCTCGAAGAAATGCCCGGTTTGGTGAAGGCTGCGGAACGGTATGGCAAAGACAGTGTGCAACTCATTCTGGTCAGCCTCGACCTGGAAGAGGATTATCCTGATAAGGTAAATAATTTTGCTAAACGATTTAAAGTGAAGGGAGTGCTTTACTGGCTCGACGAGTACGATGCGGATTATTTTTGTCCGCGTGTGGATTCGTCCTGGTCGGGTGCAATACCGGCCACGCTGTTTGTAAATAATAAAACCGGCTACCGCTCATTTCAGGAGCGGGCCCTTACTGCTTCGCAGATACAATTACAGATTGCTGCCATGCTGGCGCCTGCCCGCAGTCAGCAATGATATCAACGTTCTTCCTCTGCCTCTGCACGGTACTTCAATACCAGGTACAAATAATAGACAGAAGCCGCCAGGCTTACAAATGAAAGGATAATTGCCAGTGTATTGCCGGCATTGATGCTTTTGGCAAGCATAAAACCTACCAATACCATAAAAACCAGAATGAGCAGGCGGTTATACATAGCTTGAGCAAGCATAAGCATGGTTTTGGTGGATGGACAAACAAGTTGCCACAGCCAGGTTAGAGATGAAGTGTGTTGACCGTTAGATGCCGGTACTGATTTTTTCCATAAAAAAAGCCCCGAATGCGGGGCTTTTCTGGGAGACTATCTTTTCCGGGATTAGTTGAGTCGTTTTATGGTACAGCCTACGGAGCGGGTTTGCCTGATACTTATATCTTTTCCGCTTACCAGTTCATTGATAGCTTCGCGTGCATGCTGGCGGGTTACTTTAGCTGCATCATTGGCATTGTCGTCAATAGCGCCATGGTATACCAGTGTGTTGTCTTTGCCGAAGAGAAATAATTCAGGGGTACGTGTAGCCCCAAAGAGGTCTGCCATATTGGAAGAGGGATCCAGCACATAACTGAAATTATAGCCCTGCTCTTTTGCATAGTCCTGCATATCGGCCATTGATTCGCCATCGCTGCGGGAGGCTTCATTGGAGTTAAGTAATATGACGCCGATATTATTGGAGAGGGCATAGCGGGCTATCTCCAGTGTGCGGGACTGGTATTTACCCACTACCGGGCAGGTATTACAGCTAAATATGACCAGCAGGCCATTCTTTTTACGGGCATCAGCAAATGAAATTTCTTTACCGCTCACATCTTTCATTTTAACTTCAGGCTGGGGTAATGCGGCACCTATTGGTAATGGATCGTTGGCGGGGCGAAAGGCCAGTATACCTGCCAGAACAGGCATAGCCAGCAGCAACAGTATTTTTTTCATATCTGACAAAGTTTAGGAGTGTATTCAAATTTCCACAAAAATCATGCAGCATGAATACCGCCTGCCAGATTTTTGTTGCGCTCATCAACTTCATGCTTTAGCGAATTTATACTTACGTTGAGCTCGAACCCGATCAGTAATACCAGGGAGTTAAAATAGATAAGCAGCATGAGGATCAATAAAGTACTGATAGATCCATACAATTCGTTGTAGTTCGAGAAGTTGCTCACATAGTAGGAGAAACCGCCGGTAAACAGGATCATCAGGAAGGTAGCCAGAATGGAGCCGGGGTTAATGAGCTTCCAGCGTTTATGCACTGCCGGTGCATACCGGTAAATGATAGATATGGCAAAGAAAAAGAGCAATACAATAATTACCCAGCGGAAATTGTGGATAATACTGATGAGCAATTGATTTTTGACTCCCAGCCAGCGGAGCACCTTTCCCTGCATAACCAGCGTGGTAATGGAAATCATGAAGAGAATAAAAATGATAAGGGTAAGGCGAAGTGCCATAGCTCGTTGCTGTAATCCTTTTCTTTTTATAAAGCCAACATAATTTTTGTCGAACGAGCGCATGATCCCCATCATGGCATTGGAGGAGAAAAACATGGCGAGTACAAAACCTACCGACAACAAACCGGTGCGTGGTTTATTAAGAATATCTGACAGGAAATAGATAAGTCCCTGGTTGTTTTCTTCGCCGGGTACAACATCGCGGATGAGTGAAAACATCTGGGTAATGAACTCCTGGGAAATTGGCATATACGGCACCAGGGTAAACAAAAAGATCATAGCTGGTGGTATGGCCATGGTAAAGTTGAAGGCAATGGCCGACGAGCGTTCGGTAAAACCGGTTTTTCGGGCCTGCAGAAAGAAGAAACGTATCACATCAAAAAGAGGAATGCCCTTGAAGCCAGGCAGTACGATGCGTTTACTTTTCCTGATCAGAAAACTTACCGGAAAAGAAGTCAGAAACCTGCGCCTGAGATGGGTAATAATGCGTTTGATCAATGGATATTGCGTTTATTCAATTCCTGTTGATATAGTTTGGCTTTTTTCTGATGTTCCTCGTAGGTAGCGCTGAAATCATGCGATCCGTCGAAACGGGGGCTGGCTACAAAATAAA
>JAGODE010000308.1 GCA_017998385.1 Chitinophagaceae bacterium
CGCTCTCGAGATCGCTTTGATCTCCAGCAGTTCCGTATCACTTACCGCCGCTCCGTCAGACTCATCCAACTTTGTGCCATTAAGCTCAACTGAGCCCCGGAGCACTTGAAGCCAGGCGTGACGCCCAAAGACCTGGATGGACCCATCAGGCAGCAGATCAGTCAGAATGCACATCCTTTTATTGCGGCTAATATGAAGACTGAACTGATGCCACTCAGTGAGCTGCATCTGCAGGCAAATAAAGGGCTGATAAAAAAAATGCTGTATGCTCTTTCTGCTATAGCTGTTTTCATCCTGTTTATGGCTGCGATCAATTTTGTGAATATGTCTGTGAGCAGAGCGTCTACCCGTATGCGCGAAATTGGCGTTCGTAAAGTGGCAGGCGGGCGCCGTTGGCAGCTGATCATGCAGTTTATGACAGAGTCTCTAGTAATTACCGCATTCAGTATGATCATCGCATTAGTGGTTTACATGCTCGTAAAGGATATGGCTGAGCGTATACTCGGCCGCGACCTGCCGGCATTAACCAGCTTTCCGCTGCATTTTGCTGCTTATATTCCACTGGTTATTCTCGTTATTGGCTTATTGGCAGGAATTTACCCCGCACTGGTATTGTCGTCGCTGCCATCTGTGGAAGCGCTCAAGGGAAAACTTCAGTCAGTAAAGGAAAACAAATGGCTGCGTCGTGGACTGGTAGGGTTTCAGTTTGCAACAGCGGTGATCGTATTTGTAGGGGCACTGGTCATTGCCAGCCAGGTACGTTTTTTCTTTGGCAATAACCTGGGCTATGATAAGGAATATGTAATATCTGCCCAGGTGCCCCGCGACTGGACAACTGCCGGGGTTAATAAAATGGAGCATGTGCGACGACAACTGGCGGCTCTTCCTCAGGTTCAGTCTGCCAGCCTTTCATACGAAGTACCGGACGGAAATAATTCAGGCAGCCTTTCTGTGTATCGTGCCGGAAGCGACAGTACTCAGGCTATTACATCTGTTGTACTCAATACCGATGAATATTTTGCACCCACCTATTCCATTCCAATGGAAGCGGGCGATTTTTATCAGGAAGGTGCCGTTACAGACAGTACACGTATGGTGATCAATGCGACTCAGGCACGTGCGCTGGGTTGGGCAAATGCGGAAGAGGCTATCGGAGGCAGATTGCGGATAGCCGGTGATCCTGTTGTATACACCGTAGCAGGCGTCACCCGCGATTTTCATTTCGGCTCTATGCAACAAGCCATTCAACCTATCAGTTTTATTCATGTGAGCCGGGGTCTTATATTCCGTTTTTTGTCCATACGGCTGAAACCGGGACAAACCAGTCAGGCTATTGCCGATCTGCAGCGTCAATGGGCTGCCCTCATGCCCGGCACAGCCTTCGAATACAAGTTTATGGATGATACCCTGCGGAAATTGTACAAAACAGAGCTGCAGCTCAAACAGGCTTCTCAGTTAGCTACCGGTTTATCGATTCTGATCGTACTGCTGGGTGTGCTCGGACTTGTTTCGTTAAGCATCCAGCGCCGGACCAGGGAAGTCGGGATTCGCAAAGTTCTGGGCGCATCTGTTTCGTCTATAGTATTATTATTTATAAAAGAGTTTGCCGGCATCATGTGGATAGCCGTTTTACTGGCTTGTCCCGTGGCCTGGTGGCTTATGAATGGCTGGTTAAATGATTATACCTATCGTATTGCCCTTTCAGCCGAACCGTTTTTGCTGGCATTTGCTGCACTGGCCGGCATCACCATGCTGCTGATTGTGATACAAACTATACGTACGGGTTTGTCGAATCCGGTAAAAGCAATACGAACATAAAGGGCGAATCGATTTGTTTTAAAAGTAATTTTTCACCATATACCACACACTATGCTAAAGAACTATTTTAAAATTGCGTGGCGTCATCTGCTCAAGCATAAGACTACCAGTTTTATTAATATAACCGGCCTGTCTATAGCCATGGCTGCGAGTGTACTGATATTTCTATGGGTGCACAATGAGTTGAATTTCGATAATTATCACAAAGACACTTCGTCTGTTTATCGTATTACCAGTCATATCAATATTGGTAAGCAGGAGCCGCTTGTATGGGAGACTACTCCTTATCTGCTGGGGGCAAAAGCTAAAGATGAACTTCCGGCAATAATGCAGGTAGCCCGTATCAGAGCCCGCCTGTACGATCCGGTAAATGTGAATGTGAAAGGAGAGTATATCAAAGAGTCAAATACCGCGTACATAGACAGTGGCTGGTTGCGGATGTTTGATTACAAATTCGTAGCGGGTAATACCCACGATTTTGACAGCGATCCAACTGCTGTCCTTATCACCGAATCTGTATCAAAGAAGTACTTCGGCCATACAAAAGCTGTAGGTGAAAAACTGCGGATTGATACCGTCGATTTTGTGGTGAAAGCGGTCATGGAAGATGTACCCAACAATTCCAGCTTTAGATATGACATGTTGTTTCCCATAGCTACGTATCGTATTAATACCCGCAACCGGCAAAACGATGAGCAGTGGGGGAATTACAGCTATCTCACTTTTATTAGACTGAGACCAGGCGTGACTGTAGCCGCGGCGCAAAAACAGCTCACAGACCTGATGAATAAAGAGCGGGAGAGGGCTGACCTTGCACAAACACTTTTGCCATTAAAGGAGCTGCGTTTTGAGACGACCCTCGCAAACAGCGTATTGCAGCATACCAGCAAAAAAGTGGTATATATCTTTTCTGTGTTGGGTGTGATCTTGCTGCTCATTGCCTGTATCAATTATGTAAATCTTACTACAGCGAGGGCGTTGCAGCGCGTAAAAGAAGTAAGCATTCGTAAGATTGCAGGAGCAGAAAGGCAACAGCTGCTCTGGCAGTTTATTGCTGAATCGGCACTGATGAGTTTTATTTCGTTGCTGGTAGCATTGCTGCTGATACGTCTGGCTTTGCCGGCATTTAATGTTTTTACCGAAAAGAATTTTACACTGAGCTTTGCAAACTCCGGATGGTGGCTGATACTGGGTGGGACACTCCTGGGCAGCATTACCCTGACCAGTATTTATCCGGCTATATTGCTTTCCTCTTTTGAACCGCTGGCTATTTTCAAAGGACGCAATGTCATGCGCATACGGGATACCTGGTTGCGCAAAAGCCTGGTGGTAGTACAGTTTACCGTTTCTATTTTTCTGATCGTATCGACTATTGTAATTTACCGGCAGCTGAATTTTATCAATTCACAACGGGCAGCTTATGATCAGAGCCAGGTTTTTGTGGTCGATATACCCTATCAGATATTTCGTGGCAAAACACCTGAGCAAAGAGCGGCCATTACTGCGGCTATACATACAGGTTTAAAAACAGAAACTTCTATCAGAGAGGTATCACTTATAAGCCAGGAGTCGGTGGTGGATATGCGTGGAGGCAGCAGCGGCGATAGTAATGACTGGGATGGTCGTGATAAGGATTTTAAACCTATGATCGCATTCCTGGGTGTGGATTCCAGTTTTAAGAATATTCTTAATCTTCAGTTGAAAGAAGGCAGGTGGTTTTTGAATGATAATGCAGCTGATAAGCATAATTCAATACTGAATGAAACAGCTATCAGGGAATTCGGCATCCAGGAGCCGGTCATAGGCAAGCGGTTTACCAGCCAGGGCGATACAGGTGTTATCATCGGCGTGGTAAAAGATTTTTTCTATAAGAGCATGCACGAAAAGATTGGTCCGGTTGTGATCAGAGATGATCAGGAATATAATTCCACATTTCTCGTGCAGACAGCACCCGGTCGTACTAAAGAAGCAACAGCACGGGCAGAAGCTGTATGGAAAAAGTTTATACCCAACCTTCCGTTTGAATATAAATTCACCAGCGAAGAGTTTGATACATTATATCGCGATGACCGGCGTACTGCTACCCTTATCTGGATGTTTTCTGCAATTGCCATCCTCATTTCCTGTCTGGGATTGCTGGGCCTCGCCGCCCATACAGCAGAAAGACGCAGTAAGGAAGTGGGTATCCGTAAAGTGCTGGGGGCATCGGTGGTACAATTGGTGAACCTGCTGTCCAAAGAGTTTTTGTTACTGGTAATAGTTGCTGCAGCAATATCAACTCCCATCAGTTGGTGGGCTATGACCAGTTGGCTCGACAATTTTGCTTATCGGGTCAATCTGGTCTGGTGGGTATTTCTGGTGGCGACTGTGGCCTCAATGCTGGTAGCACTGTGTACCGTAGGTTTTCAGGCCCTGCGAGCTGCCATGGCCAACCCCGTTAATAGCCTTCGGACTGAATAAACAACCAAAACCAACGCTCACGCCCGGTCATATGGTTATGGCCGGGCTTTTTCATGACTGTACGATACTGGGAACACACTGTTCGTTTTCGGACACCCAGGGGCTGGGAAATTGTGCAAGTGATTGTAAATCAAATTGAATACTATTGGCATACTGCTTGAAACGACCAGAACAAGCTACGAAAAGCTTACTAGAACAACGAGCTTAAAATCTATTGTATGTTCAAAAATTATTTGGCAATCGCTTTTCGCAATTTTCGCAAACACCGATTGTTTTCGCTGATTAATATGGCCGGGCTGGCTATAGGTATTAGTGCTGCCCTGGTCATTTACCTGATCGTACAACATGAGCTGAATTATGATCGCTTTCATGCCAACCGCGACCGCATTTACCGGGTAGTTTCGACTATCAGTTTTCCTAATATGGTGATGAACAATTCTGGCGTGCCGGTTCCTACAGCGGATGCCAGCCGGACAGAGCTAACCGGTATTGAGGATATCACCCATTTTATAACTGCCGGAACCATGAAAGTGGCAGTTCCTGTAACAGGCGCAGATAATCCTGTTGTTTTTAAGAAACAGGAGGATATCATCTTCGCCGACAACCGTTATTTCAATTTTATTCAATACAAATGGCTGGCAGGTTCTCCTGTTACCGCCTTGCAGGCACCATCTTCCATTGTACTCACCTCCAGCCGTGCCCATAGCTATTTTGGGGATACAGATCCCGGGCAACTGATTGGCCGCACTATTTTGTATGACGACAGTATACGTGCAACCGTAACCGGTGTGGTACAGGACCTGGGGGGTGTTACGGATTTTACTTTTCGTGAATTTTGGTCAAGAGCAACTATCGAAACCAATCCCGGATTACAAAGCCGCTGGGGCTGGGAC
>JAGODE010000309.1 GCA_017998385.1 Chitinophagaceae bacterium
GTTATATACCGCACCGCTGAAGTTGATGCTGATATTATCCGTTTTCAGGATACGCGACAACTCACTGTTGAGTTTACGGTTGATTTCGTTAAAAAATAAACCCGAGATACTCGAAATGGTATTATTGGTAAACTCACTGAGCGCTGTATTGAGTCCTGTATTGGGCGCATAATCAGGAGGGGCAAAACTGTTGAATACGATCAGGTAGGTAACCTGCCGGTTTATTTCATTCTGGTTTTTCTCGATTTGCTGCAGGGCCGAGCCAATAGAGAAATCATTATTTGCCTTACTGGTAGGAGGCAGGTCAATCCGGAATTTAAAATCAGGCTTAAACAGATCGCCGGAAAGATTTACCATCACATATACATCTTCGCGCAGGCGGCTATAGGAAGCATCGGTGCTGCTCAGAATATCTGCAAGAGGAGCAAAACTTACATTTTCTGCTGTATACTTTGCTTCAAACTGAATGCGGGCTGCATACGGATCGCCATTCCAGGTAATATAGTTTTGCGAACCCTTGCTGATCTCAAATGGCTTTTTGAAAAAAGACTGGAAGGTAAAAAGGTAATTGCCTTCCTCTATATCAAAGCGGCCGCGCATACTCATTTTTTCATTCGTACCGGAGCGGATATTTAACGTACCTGCACCACGACCTTCAATCTTATCGCCGGTGAGCTCATCCAGCTCCACTTTTACCATTACCATTGGGTTGGCCGTAAGGTCTACATCATAAATGACATTGGAAGAGGCGCTGGCAAAACTGCTGTCGACCATTTCGCGTCCATAAGTACGCTCAACCAGGAAGTCGGCAATACCAGACTCGCGGCTTTGCGAAGAAGGGATGGTTACAAAACTGCTGTCTGTAGTCGAGGCAATTGCATCGATCTTCATATACAGATCAGACTGGGGACCTGTCAGCGAAAATGACCCGGTACCCTTTACCCGGCCATAAAATTGCTTATTGTCGAGAAGGGTTGTATTTAACAGCAACACAGGCCGGTTGTTATTAGCGCCGGTTGTGTTTGGCCGAAGTGTTGATACAGTAAGATCGAAGAACATGTTGCGGAAGGCTGTATGTTCGATATTGCCCGACAGATAAACGGGGTTATGCGTTACAGGGTCTTCCAGTACTATGCCATTGAGGTCAATCTCTGTTGGCTTCAACTCCAGTTCTGTGTCTCTTATTTTATAATAACATTGCGTGAAAATTACTTTCAGACCGGCATCCTGTAAACGGCCCTTGCCCGTAATCTGTAATTCGTCCAGTTCCCCGGCCAGTTCAAAATTACCGGTTACATAACCGGAGATATCAGTAAAGAGATTGCCCAGAAAACGTTCAAGGATACTGAGCTGATAACTTTTCGCAGTCAGACGAATCAGGTTTGATTTAGACAGCTCGGGGTTGCCGGGATAAATGTTGACATCAAAGGCCAGGTTGCGGTCAGGGTCAAGTGTACGGCCGGTAGCTTTCAGTTGTTTATTCTTATTATCATAAGTAGCCTGCACCGTGGCATCGCCAATGGAGTCATTGTCGAGCCGTAACCCTTCTGCTTTGATGCTGTCGGCTGTAACATACAGGTTATTGGTAGGGTCTTCGATCAGAACATTGCCCGATACCAGGCCTTCCAGCCTGTTTTTGGGCATAAAGAACGGACTGAAATCCCCCAGGTTTACCTTGTTCAGTTCTACCAGCAGGTCATTCCAGTCACCGATTTCGGCAGGCCGGGTACGTATGCGTATTTCCTGGTTGCTTTCTTTTAGTACAAGTGCTCCGCTGGCGGGCATATTGCTCCTGAATTCCAGCTCACCGTTTTCTTCAATACTCCAGGCTTTACCATTGATGCTGAAATTGCTTGGGTTAAATTCTATACGTACACCGTTGTCGTAAGTCATCACCTGCGCATTGATGTTGGCCTGGTTAATGGCCTGGTTGGCACCCGTATATATTTTTACTTTAGAAGTATCATTACGGGCATTGATACTGAATAAAGCCATAGGCATATTCAGACTGTCGCTGATCAGAATATTGGATGCGCTGCCCAGGAGGCTCAGGCTGTCGCGGTCGCCCCTTGCGTTTAGTTTTACATCATTGAAACGGTATTGTTTGTAACCAAACTGGGGTACATCGGCCACCAGGTTCATGGCATTGGTACGCGTGTTGAGGCTGCCAAAAATATGACTGTTGTTGAAGCCAGCCAGGCTACTGTCGATCAGTTGCATGTATTCGTCTACATACTGTGTGGTGATGTCAAAGGTAAAAGCCTCATTATCGGGCATAGACACCGGCGGTTTGATGTATGCGGGATAATACCGGTTAAGGAAAAGTTTGACCGCATCCGGCAGGTCACGGATATTGAACTGTCCCGATACCCGGGCATCAAATTCATTGCTTTTAGCTCTGATGGTCTTTGTTTGATTTACATATTCCGCAGATACCAGCAGCGAGTCGAAGGGGAGCGGATGACCATTATGGGTCAGTGTGGCATCATTGATCTGTGCAGTGCCGAGAAAATCATCGATGGTGGCGCCGGTAAAGTCAAGATTGAACCTGCCGGCAAAAGAAATATCATCGCGGGTAAGATTGAGCTTTTGCAGATTGGCCTTTTCTACATCGGCTACAAAATTGAATGTAGGAATAGTATCATTGAAATCAATAATGCCATTGAGCGTAAATGCAGCTTCAGGGTCGTTCATCGATGCGAGACCCTGGAAACGTTTTTTATCCAGGCGTCCGTTCACTTTCAGATTCTGATACCTGTATCCGTTATAGTCGGCAAAATGGATGGTGCCGTCTACTTCGGTATTACGACTTTTTTCATTAAACCCTTTTCCTTTTACCGTACCATTGAGCGATACGGCCCCTATGCGGTCATCGCCAATAAAATCTCCCAGCCGGAAATAGTCGGAAGAAATTGTACCGCTGTATACAGGGTCCTGCCCCTCCGGCAATTTCATATTCAGATCACTTTTTACCACACCCAGGTTGGTCTGAAAAGTACCATACGTTACAAAGTCGCGGATAAAACCGGTAAAGCTGCCGTTGAACCGCAGGTACTGCAACCGGGAAAGATCTGGCGACTGAATGCGGCGGATAGCGGGGACAATCGTAGCTGCACTGGAGAATGTGGTCCGGAATTCATTTGCCTTAAAGTCGATAAAGGTCTGGTTAATATCAGGAAGGCCGGTGAGGCTGATGTCTCCGTTCAGAAAAGTGTTTTCACCGGCCTGTATTTCCAGCCCCCGGCCTACGAGGTCATCAACGGTGCCTCGTACCATCCCTTTCAGCACAATTTTTTTATTCCAGTCACTGAGTGCCGGCGCAAAAAAAGCAATATCGTCACTGTCTATTTCCGAATCGGCAAAGTTGCCCTGCATCTGCACTTCATGAATGAAGTTATTCATACTGCTGAAGTCATCGTAGCTCATCCGGAAATAGTGGCGTATGGTACTGTTGTTGGTCCGGATATCAAGCTGGTTGAAGGCCATTTCGCGTGGTGTAACCTTCACCTTTGCTTTCATGCTTTTGACTTCAAAGCCGCTGCGCTCGCGCGTTTGCAGTGAAAGGTCGGCGGTAATGGTGTCTTTTTCCCATCTTACCTGACGAAGCGTAGTGTGTATATTGCTGAAGTCGATATGCCGTCCGTCAAACCACGAATAGGCAGGGCCTGTTCCGGCACGGTCGGTACGGAAACGCGCATTGAGGAGTTCCAGCTCATCCGTTTTTACCACCCAGCCACCAGCATTCCATTGCAGACTGCTGTCGGCGGCAACAACAGGCTCTTCATTGCTATTGGCAGTTTGTGGCGCGCTCGGTTTCTTTTTTGCGTATTCGTAAATGCTGACATCCGGCTCATTGATCCGCAGCCATTGCAGATCAACCTGCCGGCTACTGAAATCAATCTGCCGGGCATCGAGATTGAGCGAGCCCAGCGCAATACGCATGTCCTGACCCAGCCATTCATCCTTCTTCAGAAATACCACATTGGTCATTTCCACTTTTTTCAGATTCAACCGGGTGCCACCTTTTTTTTGGGTATTGGCAGAAGCAGGCGAAGAAAAATAATCGATGAGGAACTGATGACGCCATACCGAGTCTGAGCGCTGCAGTTTGATCACAGCATCGTGCAGGCCGATATATTTCAGCTCTACTTTGTCTTTCAGGAAAAACCAGTCGGTGATACGTACCGATACAGCGCCGGCATATAGCAGGGTATCTTTTTGCCGGTCTTCCACTATCACCCCCTGCAGGTACATCCGGTTAAAGAGGCCGATATCGACTTTTTTGATTTCTACACGTGTATGCAGGTCGCGGGATAGGCGGGCAGTTACCTTGCGTACGATCCAGTTTTGTCCGGCCGAAGATTGAACAAATATCCAGGCAGCTATCAGCAGGAATAGCAGGGATAAAACAGTCCACAATAATATCTTTTTGAATCTCCTCAGCCTCAGGAATTTAAAGGTGCAAAATTAAGCCTTCCCGCTCACAGGGCAAATTAAGTACCAGTCTTGCCAATGCTTCGGTAAATTGCTCAAAATTCGTAAGATGAAGAAACTGCTCATCCTTTTTTCACTTTTCTTTTTTATCCAGACGGTAAGCCAGGGCCAGCAGAGGCGATATGTACTGGTTATTCATGGTGGTGCGGGCACTATTCTGCGCAACCAGATGAGCCCGGAACGGGAGCGGGCCTACAACGCGGCACTCGATACAGCATTGCAAAAGGGGGAGGCCATCCTCGCCCGTGGCGGCTCAGCGCTCGATGCCGTGGAAGCCAGTGTCCGGTATCTCGAAGATTGCCCCCTGTTTAATGCAGGCCGCGGGGCGGTGTTTACAAACGAGGGACGTAATGAACTGGATGCGGCTATCATGGATGGGCATACCCTGGGAGCAGGTGCCGTAGCCGGCGTGACGGTCATCCGCAACCCGATCACAGCAGCAAGGGCCGTAATGGAGAAAAGTGAACACGTCATGATGGCCGGACCGGGGGCAGAGCAATTTGCCCGTAAGCAGGGACTGGAGATAGTAGATCCATCTTATTTCTATACCGAAGAACGCTGGCGGGGCCTGCTACGTGCACGTGCCGAAGACTCGATCAAACAATTGAAAGGGGCAGCAGATCCGTTACAAAATGAACATACCCGCCTGGCCCTGTTGCATAAAGAACTGGAAGA
>JAGODE010000051.1 GCA_017998385.1 Chitinophagaceae bacterium
GCCCAACGTACAACTGATTGCTGTAGAAGCTGCCGGGTTGGGCGTCAATAGCGGACACACTGCTGCTACTTCGCAGCTGGGGCGCCCGGGTATTCTGCATGGCAGTAAAAGCCTGGTGATGCAAACTGCAGACGGACAGGTGGTGGAGCCGCATAGTATTTCTGCCGGTCTCGACTATCCCGGTATAGGCCCGCTGCATGCTCATTTATTCGTATCCGGCCGCGCCCGTTTCCTTAGCGCTACCGATCAGGAAGCTGTGGATGCCGCCTTTGAACTGGCCCGGCTGGAAGGTATCATTCCAGCACTCGAAAGCTCACATGCGTTGGCGGCTCTGCATCAGCTGAAATTTAAGGACAACGACAAGGTGGTGGTTTGTCTGAGCGGCCGTGGCGATAAAGATCTGGCTACCTATATGCAATTCATCAAATAATCCCTGCATGAAATATATTTTCTTTATTGTTTTTGCGGTACTTTTTTTGGCGTGTAACCGCGAAGCATATGTGACCACCAGGGTCAAATTGTCGAGAGCGGCAGACGGATGCACCACCGTAAGCACTGCCATGCGCAGTATATCGAATATAGGTGGCGAACGTTTTGAGTTTCAGAAATGCCTGCCCGATGATGAAACACAACGCCGGGTAATTGGAGAAAGAAAAGGTGATACCGTAGTGGTGCGTTTCGATACAAAAGGAGCAACAGCTCCGCTGGCAACATTTGATGTGATCCTGGATATAGACAGCTATCCGGCATATCGATTCATTACTATTGATGACAACACATTCCCCATGACCCGGGAAGACTATTAATCTTACAAGTATCATGAGCCGTTTACAACAGTTATTTGCGCACAAGAAAGAGCGCGTACTGAATATTTACTGTACAGCCGGTTATCCGCATGCAGACAGTACTGTTAAAGTACTGGAGGCAGTACAGGATGCAGGGGCCGATATAGCAGAGTTGGGTATGCCTTATAGCGATCCGCTGGCCGATGGCCCGGTGATTCAGCATAGCAGTACGATCGCATTGGAAAATGGAATGACGATAGAGCGTTTGTTTCAGCAGCTTCGTGAATTGCGCAAGACCGTTCAGATTCCCGTTGTACTGATGGGGTATATGAACCCGGTTTTACAATACGGCTTTGAACGGTTCTGTGCAGATGCTGCTGCCGCTGGTATTGATGGACTTATTCTTCCGGATCTGCCCGAGTATGAATTTGAAACCGTCTATGGTCCGCTAATAAAAAAACACGGACTTGACTTCATTTTCCTGGTCACACCCGAAACCGATCCGGTTAGGTTGCGCCGGCTGGATAGTCTGAGCAGTGGTTTTCTTTATGCTGTTTCCTCCTCTTCCACAACCGGTACCGACAAGGATATGCACGCGGTGGCAGCCTACCTCCGGCGGCTGCAGCAGATGCAGCTCAAAAATCCTGTATTGGTAGGCTTCGGCATACGCGACAAAGCCAGTTTTGATGCGGCCTGTCTGCATGCAAACGGAGCCATAATTGGCAGCGCTTTTGTCCGTGCACTCGAAAACAGTGATAATGAGGTCAAAGATGCACAGCAGTTTGTGCGTAAGGTGCTGGCCTGATGTTGTAGAAATGTTAACAGACTGGCCGATCCGGAAATGTGCTGACTGCCGTATGTATGATCAGTAAAAGCTGAGTATCTTTACCGACCAAAGAAGCTGATAAACTATGAAAGCACGCATGCTGTTTTTACTATTGTTGCCATTATGCAGTATAGGTCAGGAGAAGCTGATCATTAATGGTAAGATAAGTGGATTGAAAGAAGGAACATTGGTTTCGCTGACCGATGCCAACCGGCCCGATGACACACTGGCGCGTGGCACAGTGAAAAAAGGCACATTTGTGCTCAATGCAGACCTTAAGGAGCCTTTACTGGTAAATTTCAACTTCGCTGCCGGTAAAAGCATCATGTCTTTTATATCGCCAGGAAAACTCCGTATCAATGGAGATGTAAATAAACTGAAGGATATAAAGTTTACAGATTCTCCGACGCCCAACGAATTCAAAAAATTTCAGCAAACCTTTGACCCGCTTTTTGAATCGCTCGTAAAGATCAATCAGGAAGCGCAAATGGGCAATCGCTCCGATAGTTTGCGTAAGCAAATGGATGCAACCCGTCAGAAGATACAGGACGGTGTGGATAGCTATATCTCCGCCAATAAAGAATCGCCTGTGAGCGCTTTTGTTCTGGCGGCTACTTATCAGCTAACCGAAGATGTATTGCTGACAGAAAAAAGGCTGAATCAGCTCAGGCCCGATGCTTTGGGTAATATGTATGGCATTTATGTAAAGGAGGCGGTGGCAGAAGCTAAAATCACGGCCATTGGCAGTCAGGCTATGGACTTCACCCAGGCCGATACAGCCGGGTTACCCGTTTCGCTTTCTTCATTCAGGGGGAAATATGTCTTGCTCGACTTCTGGGCAAGCTGGTGTGGCCCCTGCCGTGCAGAAAATCCGAATGTGGTAGCCAATTTTCAGAAATTCCGGGAAAAAAACTTTACCGTACTGGGCATTTCGCTTGACCGGCCGGGTCAGAAAGACCGCTGGCTGCAGGCCATTCATGCCGATAATCTTACCTGGACGCATGTAAGCGATCTTCAGTTCTGGAACAATGCAGTGGCACAGCAATATCGGGTACAAAGTATACCCCAAAACTTCCTGGTCGGCCCCGATGGACGGATCATTGCAAAAAACCTCCGTGGTCCCGACCTGGAAGAAAAGCTTTGTGAAATATTGGGCTGTAACTAAGCGCTAATCCGCTTATTCTTCATCATCAATTCCCAGCAGTTTACTGATCTTAGACCAGTTGGAAAGACGCTGCTTGTCGTATTTAGAATTGGCATCGGTTGTTTTTTTCTCAGCAAAATCAATTACATACTGCGCCTGCAGAGAAAGACCTTTCAGTACTACAATCACCTCTTTGGTATAGTCAATATCTGATTGAGCTTTGAGCGCTTTTATATCCAGCATATCCTGCATCATTTTCACAATGCTGCCTATCATGGCTATTTGTTCTTTCATGAGCTCTACGGAACGCTCTTTGCCGTACTGCTCTGACACGAAAGCATCCGCTACGGCTCCAACGGTGATATATGTATTGTACATATAGCCGGCGCATAAACCACCCATTACTTCCAGTTTTTTGGTTTCTTTCTGATCATCGGTAACCTGGGCAAATACAGAAGAGGAGAGTACGAAGATGGTGGCAAGGAGAATGGTGATTTTTTTCATTTGTACAGTTTTGCGGTAAAATACGGCGATATAAATGATTTACATAATCCCTATTTATAGTGAACAGACTCATAAAAAGCTTCTTTTGCCGGCCTTATACCGGTGTTTGAGACCCGGGAAACCCGTATTTTTGCAACGGTCGGCAGGCCGCTGTCCTAACTTCGGCAGCGCCTGTAGATTTTTCATAAGTCTTTAAAAATCAACTTTTTTTAGCGTGGCATTGATTAAAAGTATATCCGGGATCAGGGGAACGATTGGTGGCGTACCCGGAGAAAACCTGAGTCCTATTGATATTGTAAAGTTTGCGGCAGCCTACGGCACTATTCTCCTCGAAGAAAAAAAGACGGCCACAGTAGTGCTGGGTCGCGATGGACGTATCAGCGGTCCCATGGTTCGTGACCTGGTAGCCAGTACTTTAACCGGCCTCGGCATCGATGTAGTGGATCTGGGTCTTTCTACCACACCTACGGTGGAGATGGCTGTGGTCATGGAAAAAGCCGACGGAGGGATTATCCTTACGGCCAGTCACAACCCCAAAGAGTGGAATGCACTTAAGCTGCTCAACAGCGAAGGCGAATTCATTTCTGCAGCTATAGGGGCACGTGTACTGGAAATAGCTGCAGCAGAATCATTCCATTTTGTAACGGTAGATAAACTTGGAAAGATCCGGTCAGACGATTCCTATTTACAAAAACATATTGATGCTATCCTTGCCTACCCGCTCGTTGATAAGGAAGCCATTGCCCGCCGCAACTTTAAGGTTGTGGTAGATGCGGTAAACTCTACCGGAGCAACCTTCGTTCCCGCCCTGCTGAAAGCCCTGGGCGTAGAGCAGGTAATTGTATTAAACGAAGAAGTAAACGGCCGTTTTGCCCATAATCCTGAACCACTGCCTGAGCATCTGACTCAACTGAGTGCCGAGGTAGTTAAACAAAAAGCAGACCTCGGTATTGCCGTTGACCCCGATGTAGATCGCCTGGCATTTGTATGTGAAGATGGCAGCATGTTTGGCGAAGAGTACACCCTGGTGGCGGTTGCTGATTATATTCTCAAACACCGCAAGGGAAATACAGTGAGTAATATGAGCAGCACCAAGGCGCTGAAAGAAGTTACGCTCAAGCATGGTGGCGAATATTTTCCTTCGGCTGTGGGCGAAGTGAATGTGGTAAACAAGATGAAAGAAAAGTCTGCGGTAATCGGTGGCGAAGGTAATGGTGGTATTATTGTTCCCGATTTCCACTATGGCCGCGATGCACTGATTGGTATCGGTTTGTTCCTTACACACCTGGCGGGTCAGAAGGGCGGCATGAAATCATTGCGCAGTAATTACCCCGATTATTTTATTTCAAAGAATAAAATAGAACTCGAAAAGGGAGTGGATGTAAAAGGCATTTTTGAAAAAATCAGGAATAAGTATCCCAAAAACCCCGTCAATACAGAAGACGGATTAAAAATAGAATTCGATAATGACTGGGTGCATCTCCGCACATCCAACACCGAACCGATCATCCGCATCTATGCCGAAAGTGATTTTGAATCGAAGGCGAATAATATCGCCAGCAGGTTGATGCAGGATATAAGAGAGTTTGTTTAAAAAGGTATAAAGGTATAAAGGTTATAACATCTGTCGCTAAACCCCTTTATACCTTTATACTTTTATACCTTTTGCCTTATCATTGAAAAGCTGAGAGCACATCTGAAACAAAATCAAGTGGAAGAATAAGGCGGGCCTGCATCACTGAATGCCGCAGATCAGGACTGGTTTCGAGGAATTTGCTGAAGCTGTGCTGATAGCTGAATTCAATGCCGAAGTTGACGAGTTTATCAAAATTAAATCCGACTACTCCTACGCCACTCCATACGTTTTTGGTGACCGCATCCCGGTTAAGTTCAAATTTTTCACCGCCCAGCGTCTTGCCATGGCCACCTACCTGGAACCCGATCTGGGGGCCTGCTCCTACAAACAGTGACTGAAAAGATTTGATGGGCCTGTATTTCAGAATTACAGGCACATTGATGTAGTTGATGTATAGTTTCTTGATGTCATCATCGTTGGTAGCATCCTTATTGCCAAACCCCTGTTGCGAAAAATATCCTTCAATGTTTAGGATGGTCCGGGAATGTTTTCCCAGCAGGGCAAAAAAGGTTAGTCCGCTATTAAAACCGGCTATCCGTTGTACCCCCGATTCGGAGGGATTGTCCCATCCTGTGGCACTGGCGTAGTTTAAACCGGCTGTTACGTAGACGCCGGCTTTGGCTTTTTCGCGGGTATACTGCCTGGCGGATGTGATTGTGCTGATTGAGACAAATAGAAGCAGTAAAAGACCTGTTTGTTTCATAAGGTGATCTCCTGTTGATTGGTTAAAGAGATCCGTAAGATAGAAGCAGGTAGAAATTACTGCAATACTCAAAAAGAGGGACAGGAGAAAGTTTAAAGGTATAAACGAGTTTACCCCACACCCCTTTATACTTTTAAACCGTTAAACTTTTAAACAATAAGTTTGTCCGGAGTAATCGGCAACTCCCTTATCCTCTTACCCGTAGCATTATAGACGGCATTGGCTACCGCGGCGGCAAAGCCGATGAGTGCTATTTCTCCCATTCCTTTGGCTCCCATGGGGTTGAGGATGGGGTCAGGTTTGTTTACAAAAATTGCATCGATATGTGGCACGTCGGCATGAACCGGTACGTGATAGTCTCCGAAATTGTTATTGATATACCGGCCATACCGGTGGTCGATTACGGCTTCTTCTGTTAGCGCCATGCCGATGCCGCCCACGGCACCACCTATCATCTGGCTGCGGGCCATCTTTTCACTGACGATTTTTCCGGCATCACCTGTAGTGGCAATTTGTTTTATGCGCACCACTCCTGTATGCGGATGCACATGTACTTTCACGAAGTGAACAGAAAAGGAGTAAGATGAGTATTTGCGCAATTCGCCCCCGCCCGCAGATGTTTTCAATACTTCAATTTCGGGCAGACGGTTACGGTTCATGATATCTGAGTAGTTGATTCGTTTGTTTTTATCTGCATGGGTAAATACCTGTCCGCTTTCAAAAACAAGATCTTCAGGTTTTGCATGTTCCAGATAGGTATGCAAATCTTTTACAGCCAGTTCTTTCAGCTTGCTTTTTATCTCCGTGCAGATGTCAAATACCGCCGAGCCAAGTGTAGAGGTCGTGGCGGAGCCACCCTGGGTAGGACCAGGCGGCAGCGATGAGTTGCCCAGTTCGAAACGAATTTTGTCTTTAGGAAGTTGCAGGGTGCTGGCGGCGATTTCTACCATAGCCGTAGCCGTACCCGGACCCATATCGCTCACGGCACTTTGTAATACCAGTGTGCCATCGGCTTTCAGAATACCACGGGCGGCAGCCTGCCACCGCATAGCACTGAAAACGCCTGTACCCATACCGTATCCGGTAAGCATGCCTTCTTCCTTCAGCGAACCGGGTTTGGCAGGGCGGGCCGACCAGCCGATCTTTTCTGCACCCAGTTGATAACATTCTTTGAGGAACTTGCTCGACCAGGGAAGGTTACGCTCCGGATCGCTATCGGCATAGTTGCGGAGGCGGAGTTCTATCGGATCTATATTGAGTTTATAAGATAGTTCATCAAGCGCAGATTCCAATGCAAAACAGCCGGTTGCTTCTCCCGGGCCACGCATCCATATAGGCGTACTTACATCGAGGGGTAATACTTTGTACGATGTATTGACGTTTGGGCAGCTATAGAGGAATTTGCTGGCGTTTACAATGCCTTCGGTAAATGTTTCATAAGAAGAGGTGAGTCCGACTGCTTCATGTGTGAGGCCGGTAAGTTGTCCGTCGGTAGTTGCCCCCAGTGCTATGCGTTGCCAGGCAAAAGGCCGATAGCCTACCATGGTAAACATCTGATCGCGGCTTAACATGAGCTTTACGGGCCGCATTAATTTTTTAGCGGCAATCAATGCCGCCATTTCATGCGGCCAGGTGCGTAAGGCACTGCCAAATCCTCCACCCACATATTCTGCAATCACCTTCACCTGCTCTTCTTTTAATCCAAACGCCTGCATTACGGCTCCCTGTGTGTCTTTAGGTCCCTGCGTTTTGGTATAGACGGTTACTTTATCGGGCGTCTCCCAGTGAGCAATGATGGCATGCAACTCCATGGGGTTGTGCGTTTCTATCGGTACGATATAATTTGCCTCTACCTGCACAGCTGCTTTCTTCCAGGCATCTGCTTCACCTCTGGTGTAAGCAGGGGCGTTCCATCCACCTTTAGGTGCAGTGGCTTTGGAAAGATTTTTAATAAAATCAGTCTCATGAGGAAGCCGGTCATACTGCACTTTTATTAATGAGGCCGCATACACAGCCCGCTCGTATGTGTTGGCTACAACCAATGCAATGGGCTGTCCGTTGGAATATATCTGATTGTTATAGAAAACTTTTAAGCCTTCCCAGTTCTGTCCCTTTGGATCGGTTTTTTTATCGACAGGTTCGAAGCCGGGAACACGGATGGTATTGAGATGCGAAAACACACCCAGTACACCCGGTGCGCCAGCAGCAGCCTTTGTATCGAGCTGGCGGATGCTGCCTTTGGCAATAGTACTGCCAACCAGTACACCATAAGTCATATCGGGAATAATATGCTCGGCCGCATAGCGGGCTTTTCCGGTTACTTTATCGCGACCATCCACACGGTCATCCGGCAGAGGCCATCCGGCAAAATTGGTATCTGAATAGTTCATGATAAATGCGTTTTAGTTGTTGTGGTCAGAAAATCAGGCGGCAGAAATACTACTGGCTTTGGTCAGTGCTTCTGCAAGGGCAGCCGGAGCCAGTTTTAGTTTAAAATTGTTGGAGCCGTAGCCTTTGGCATCTTTCATCGCTATTTGTGCTGCTTGCTCAAATACAGGTATGGAAGGCGCCTTGCCTGTCAGGTTTTTTTCCGCTTCAAAAAGACGCCAGGGTTTATGTGCCACGCCACCCATCGCCAGGCGTGCAGTCACTATCCTGCCATCGCGGATGTGGAGTGCTGCAGCTACCGATACCAGGGCAAAGGCGTAAGATGCCCGGTCTCTTACTTTCAGGTAATGCACCCGGTGACCAAACTGGTTAGCGGGAATATAAATGCCGGTAATGAGTTCATTTTTATTCAGGTTATTATCTTTCTCAGGTGTTGTGCCCGGCAACCGGTGAAAATCAGTAAAGGCAATTTTGCGATCGCCGGCTGGGCCGCTTACGAGTACCTGTGCATCGAGTGCAGCCAATGCCACACACATATCGCTGGGGTGTACGGCTATGCAACTGCCGGAGCCGCCAAAGATGGCATGCATGCGGTTATATCCCTGCAGTGCGCCACAACCGCTGCCGGGTTTACGCTTATTGCAGGGCATGGCAACGTCATAAAAGTATCCGCAGCGGGTGCGTTGAAGCAGGTTGCCGCCTACAGTAGCCATATTCCGTAATTGAGCCGAAGCGCCCGCTTTCAGTGCCTGCGATAGTAGCGGATAGACAGCCTGTACAGAAGCATCATCGGCCAGGTCACTATTAGCTACCAGTGCCCCGATGCGAAGACCAGTGCCTTCGTCAATGATTTCTTTCAACGGCAGGTTGGTAATATCTACCAGCCGGCCCGGGCTGGTTACACCTTTTTTCATAAGGTCGACCAGGTTGGTGCCGCCGGCAATGACGGCTGAGTCGGGATATTTGCGGAGTGCATCAACGGCGGCTTTTACCGTACTCACACGCATGTATTCGAAGTTGATCATACAGTATGCCCTCCTTTTTTTACATCCATAATAGCATCTACTATATTGGGGTAAGCGCCACAGCGGCAGATGTTGCCGCTCATAAACTCGCGGATTTCTGCCTCACTGTTGGCATGCCCTTCCCGTATGCAGGCAACAGCCGACATGATCTGTCCGGGCGTGCAGTAGCCGCATTGAAATCCATCAAATTTGATAAAGGCCTCCTGCATGGGATGTAATGCATCTCCTTTGGCAAGGCCTTCTATCGTGGTCACCTTTTTGTCATGATTCATAATTGCCAGAGACAGGCAGGAGTTGATACGTCGTCCGTCTACCAGTACAGTACAGGCGCCGCATTGCCCATGGTCACATCCTTTTTTGGTCCCCATCAGGTTCAGCTGTTCACGCAGCAGGTCAAGCAGGGTAGTGCGTGGTTCTATGGATAGTTCGTGTGATACGCCATTTACTTCCAGCTGCAGCGGCAACTGCTCAAACAGCGCAGCAACCTTTTCATCCTGTTCGGCAGCCTTTACCAGCGCGGGACTTGCGGCCGCCAGTGCAGCAAGTGCAGTTGATTTTTTCAGGAAACTGCGGCGGCTTTCTCCTGCACAGCCGGCTTCCTGATCCTTTTCATGATGGATCATAGCAAAAAGTTATGACACTAAATTTAAAGTATTTAGCTGTTAAGCGGTATAAAGGTTTAAAAGTTTAAAGGTATAAAAGTGACATATTTGCCATTAAACTTTTAAACCTTTAAACTTCTGTCCTCCGTAACTATACCCACTCGTATTGCCCGCAGTCCGCTAACGCCCTGCAATTCTTCCAGTTCCAGAAATTCGAGGTCGTCGTTGAGGATATTCTTTTCCTGCAGATGCTGGATGTAGCTGATGTATTCATCTGCATCTTTCTGGTCAAAATAGACCAGGGCTATTTTGCCGGGCTGAGTGAGACGTTCGCGGCTGTTGCGGATATGAACCTTGTCGATCCTCTTTTTGAGAATATGATAGCGGATATTATAACCTCCTTCCACATCAAATCGCCGCTCATCGTTGCGGAAGCTGATGTCGATGGGGTTGGAATAGATAAAGATGAGTTGTGTGGTTTCAAGCGGAACCTGCATGCGGGGGATGAGCATCTTCGACAGCCGCGCAATAGCCGCCATAGATCCCAGTTGCCAGAGGCGCAGATTTTTCAGGTAAACACTGTCAAAAGGCCGGTCGGGGGCAATTGACTGACCGATATAGATGTCGTATTCAACACCATCTGTCCTGAATTTTTCAAAGTAGCTGGGGTAGGCCTGCTGTATCTCCACGTTCATGAGGTCGAGATAGTTGTTGACAGCCCCGTTAATTAATTGCATCGATTCTTCCAGTTGCCTGCGGTTGAGCCATGCCTGCCCGGTAGCGGGGTCTGTCTGCGCAAAATAATCATTAATAACAGGCTGCAGTTCGGGGTGTGATTGCTGAAAATGTTTCAGGAAAGGATGTGCTTCGTCATTGACAAACTGGTTGATGCGAATCTCATCGTGCGTCGTAAGAATATCGTCGAGCAGGCGGCGCCATTTGCGGCACTTGAAAATAAAATCGTCTGTAAGTGCAAAGCCTACATGCTCTTTCAGTTGTTGCAGCACACTATGCAGCAGGTCGAACTGATACTGGAGATCGGATAGTACGGCACGGTTGCGCTCAATGGTAGAGTTGCGCATGTCGATGGCGCCATAGAGAGGGTATACCTGGCGGAATTCAATTTTGCGGATAGCCGAAGGTTTGCCATCCATCCGGCTTTGATAAATATAATCCCAGGCAGCCTCATTGAATTTCCATTGCACGGAAGGCTGGAGGGAGGTGAATTTTTCGCGGATGGTTTCATTGATGCGGGTATTGAAATCATCAATGCTGTTTTGTATCAGTTGAGCTACCAGCGCGGTGGCGGCGTCAATACGAGCAAAAACCTGCTCATTCAGTGCGTCTTTTACCCGCGAATACATTTCAAAAGCCCCAATCACATTTCCATTGTAAATAACCGGCAGCAGTGAATAAGATTTTATACCCGACAGTTGAAATAATTTGCCTACCTGTAATTGAGCAGGAGGCGATTGCTGCAGATCGCGGAAGTAAACGATACGGGGATTGCTGACAAATTTCTCGATCAGGGGAAGAAAAAAATCTTTCATCACGCCTTCCTGTTTGCCCATCGAAAAGAGGATGCTGTGCGAGTAGGCGTCGTAATCCTGTACAATTTTATTGTTGATACGGAATATTGGCAGCAGACTAAACTCGACATCCTTACTGCCGGCAAGCGCTTTCAGGCTCTGGTTGATGGCTTCATGATTTTCTTCATTGGCTTTACCGTGCGAGTTTACCAGCAGGTCGCGCATCTTTTCGATTGCCTGGTCCTCTGTTACATCTGTGATGGTGAGGATAGAGAAACCGGTAAAGCTGAATAGTTTAAAAGGCAGAATTCTTTCGAGTACATCGATGCCCGACTCTTCATGCAAATGTACCTGCAGGTTTTCCAGATTCAACTCAGGCAGCTCGTCGTTGGTGGTCACTTCTACAAAACGTGTATCGATGTTGATCCGGTAATAGCGCAGCAGGCCGGTCTGTCTGTCAAACAGCGGCTTGATAATGGCATTACGCTGGTTGAAATTAAAATCATAGAATTTTTCAAGCAGAAAGGAGTACAGCATTTCGCATTTCTGGCGATGCATCTGACTTTCCTTGTCGTCTTGCAGTTCTTCCCGCAGCTCCTGCGAATCGGCTTCTGTCAGGAATTCATACAGGGCATCTGAACCAAAAAAGAGCTGCGGAGTTACCGGTACCGAAATACCCCACAGTACTTTTTTCTCATCTTCAACTACGGTCGACAATACGATGTACAGCAGGTTGAGTAATTCTTTATACCGGCCGGTGTTTTCTACATCAATCACGCCATCGAGTTCGGGATATTTGGCAAACTTCTCAAGAATCAGTTCATATATCTCTTTTTTGATGGCGTCTTTATCTTCCAGGCGTTTGCGGACGTAATCAAGAAAGGGTTTGAAGGAAAGGCGCGCATCAATGGCTTTGTCTTTCTTATCTTCTGCAGACTTAAACGTGATCAGGCGATGTTGCATAGTGCAAAGTTAGGCGTACGGTCTGTATCAATACCGGTTAAAACCGGAATCCAACGGTGAAATAAGGCAGCCAGCCTTCTTTTGAGTAGCCGGCAACCAGTTGTAGAATAGCCATGCGGGCAGGCGCATAGTAAAAGCCTCCGCCATAGCCATTGTGCCATTTCCGGGATTCTTCTGCCGGTTCCCAGACCCGGCCGATATCAAAAAAGCCGGTCAGGCCGAACTGGCCGGGTAAAATGTAACTGGCAAAATCGGCCAGTTTGATCCTTAACTCCAGGTTATTGAAAAGTGCATGCTGGCCGGCAAAACGATACTGCCGGTATCCCAGCAGGTTTTCGTGCCCCCCGATAAACTGAGACTGATAAAAAGCTGTTTTACCAATAGTAATGCCCCCACCCAGTCTTTCTGCGAGTATAATACTGCGACGAGCATTCAATGCTTTGTATATCGAAATCTCGGGATTGATCTGGATAAATGAACGGGCTACAGTATTCATACCCTGGTACCCCTGGACACGCAATTTTACAAGCGAACCCCAGGTGGGAATCAGTGCATTGTTGCGGGTATCATTTTCAAAATTCAGGACGAGACCCAGGTGTAGTTTATGCTTCTCAATGCTGCTGCTGTCGTAAGAGCCAATCAGGGACGAGTTGCTTATAAAACGGCCCTCATTTTCGTCGCGGTCATACCGGTAAAGTTGCATAGCAGGGCCAATACTGAAGGATGTTCCTTTGCTGCTCCGCCAGCGCAGGGCGGCTTCTGCCTGGTAGATAGAGAACCGTGCCCGGTAATACCGTAAAAATCCATCCGTTTTGTAAAATGGTGTGTTGTTGCCGCGGCCAAAGAAATTCTGCGTATTATCCGGCGCTTTTATGAGTGCCTGCAGCAACAGATCTGCTTTTCCGGCCACCTGCATCCATTCGCTTTTGTAACGTATTCTGTAGGCTTTGGTCGAGAAGGAGTGAGCTGCCAGCAGCTGATGAGTACTGGCATAGGGCACTTTGCGGAAACCCTGGTGTGTATGCCTGAAACCCATTCCAAAAATCAACCCGTCGTCGAGGTTGTAGCCGGCTGTAATCAGCGGCATGGTGATGTGATAAAGATTTGTAGGTACAAAGCTGGTAATGGCTGTATCGGCAGATAACCGGCTGCGTACACGTTTGCCGGGGTCGTGAAGGTGTACAGAACCAGTTTGGTCGTAGAGTCTGATCTTCTTTTTGCTGCTATTGATCTGGTATGCTTTATAACCCTCTCCTCCGATAAGGCGTATTCTGATAGACGATGTATTGTTTTCAACAACAACACTGTCCCGGCCGGCTTCGAGGTAAATACGCACCTCTTTGGTTACCGAAGGGTCAAAATGCCGGCCCATCAGCTGATCTTTGAGCTCACCTTCTTTATTGATCTTTCTAGCTGTGATACGCAGGCCGCCGTCTTCGGTGCCTGTTATTTGTATGAATTCGTTCTTTTGTGAGCCGCGGATGTCTGCAATCTTACTCACGAAACGATAGTATTCCTTCATAGCCGCCGGTATCTGATTGCGACGCTCTTTCATTTCGCGGATCAGCTTTTCGCCCCGAAGATTAAATGCAGCTGCGGGCAACTGGTGAAATGCTTTTTCTATGACCGAATCGGACATAGCAGTTACAAACTGCTGCGTTATATTCATCCAGTCTTCATAATTCCACTGATCGGCCATGAGCGGGCTGATAAAGGATGATTTTATAAGCGAATATTTCACTTTGGGTATCCGGCTGCCGAATCCCTGCAATGTGGGCAGCACCCAGGAGCGGGAGGCAATCTGTGGCAGTACGCCTTCACGGATATAAAGAGCCTGATCGCGGTCGCGCGGTACCGGTACATAGTGTTTTTCCTTTCCTTTACGGGTATCTGCCCAGCGCCACTGGTCGGGGTGCCGGTCCCAGTCGCTGATGAGCAGGTCGAGCAGCCTTGCCCGTAAAAAAGTACGGGTATCAACGGTGTTGTCGTTGTCGGCAAGCACCTTCTGCATCATTTCAGATGTGTTGTCAGATTTGCCGGCTGGCTCCCGCTCTTCGAGCAGGGCTATCCTGCCTGCAAACAGCCGTTGATATTTTCCCAGCAATGTGTCGGGAGCCACTATGCCGATGACGGGGTTGGCATGGGGGACTTCTGCCGCAGTGGCCAGTACCGGTACTACCAGTGGGGCAAAGGGGTTTTGAGCACTCATGTAATCGTCGAGGAAGTCGCGGGCAAATGTGCCGCGCAGTTCTTCGGGTAGCAGGGGGTCGGGGTTCTTTTCAAGATTACGGAGTACCCATTCGCGGCTTTTGGCATCTTCGAGCCGCAGGGAAATGGTTTGCATGCCACCCCCTCTTTTCTGGGGGGTAAGCCCGCCGTGCAGCTGTGATAACCGGATTACGGGCAGCGTGACAGCAGCGGCAAATTCCTTGCGGTAATTTTCGCCAAATAATTTTCGCTTTAGGCCGCTCACACTGTCGTATTCAGGACGTATGCGTACGGTCATACTATCGCCCTGTATGGCCGCATAGCTTTCCAATTCCTTTTTTGCTATATCATGATAAGGTACTTCGTACTGATAGGTCAGTGAGGTTTGATTGCCCGAAAGTGTATAGTATTTTAAAACCAGCCTGTTCCCTTTATACCAGTCGGCTATTACATAACCATTGCTGGCTTCGCCAAAAAGGGAATATTTGCCTTTGATAGTGTAATTTAGTTTGGCTCCGCTGCCACTTACGACCTGTGTTTGTCCTGTGTGGGTATTGCGGATCAGTTGCAGGCCATGTTCATGTCCCGCTACATGAACCAGGTTAGGTGTTTGCGCCATAATAAGGTCAATACGCCTGCGCATATCTTTATATAGCGGGTGTGCCAGGTCTTCGGGATTGGTGAATGTTTTGCGCAACAATGGGTATAATGAACCTATTACCGGAAGCGGGATATAAAGATTTTTATTGGCGACTGTAAGCGGAAACAGGTGATCTTTCAATGAAAACCTTCCGCCGTGAGTGCCATAGCTCTGAAACGGATGGTGGGCGGCCAGCAGGATCATTTTGTAACGGTTTTCATAAAACAGCTCATTGAAACGTGCCAGCACTTCATCGCGGCTCTGACAGTCACAGTCGGCCTGCGGGTTTTGCTTATCGAAGGGGAAAAGCCACCATTCAGAGTCAAATGCAATGATCACCAGGCTGTCGCCAACAGGGATGGCTACAGGATCGGGACAACCATTGGGTGGTACCAGCTGCAGCAGCGAATCCTGTTGCTCCTGTACAAACTGCCATTGCCGTTTTATTTTGGCCAGCCCGTTTTTGCCCATGCGGTCCCAGTCGTGATTGCCCGGTATGAAATATACGGCAGAGCCTGCTTCTCTTAATGGCTGCCATTGAGAACGAAGAATATTTTCGGTCCTGCTTTGATCGGCACTGCCGGGCAGGCCTATACCGCGGGGATAGATATTGTCGCCCAGGTACAGCACAGTCGTACGCCCGGGCAGAACCCGGCTGGCTGCATCGGGAATAAGTGATTGCTGCGTTGCATCCATTTCGCCCGCATCACCAATGAGTATCACGCGATGTAATATACTGTCCTGTGCTGCTGCCAGCATTGTCCACAGCAGGGCGCAGAGAAAGAGGAGGCTTTTTATCATAGCGCGTGGTTATTGTTGTGAATGATAGGCAAATCGCAGCACATTGCCATTCGATAGCTCATCGCCTTCATTGGATATAAAAAGATTGCCGTCTTTATCGAAAGCGATGCCTTCGGGCTGACGGAATCTTGACGGATCAAGCGGATATGCGCCCTTTACTTCCCATTGCGCACTGACGATTACCAGCAGCTTATTTACAGAGCTCAGGATAAACCAGTCGCCGGTTTTTGGATGCCGCGCCAGTGCAGAAGGCTGAAACCGTTGTTTCCTGCCTTTTTTCTTTTCTGCCTTTTCGAAAATGAGATCGGCATTGATGCTGAAGCTGGCATCTTTTGCAAGCATACTATCTGCGCCCAGGCGCAAAGTATATCCGGTCACCATGGCCGAGCCTTTATCTTCACGGCACAGCTTACACAGCACATAGAGTAAACGCCCGGCGGTATCGGCATACATACCTTCATATTCACCATCGGGCAGCAGGCCTTCCCATTCTTTTACATTACCGGCCTGGTCTGATAGTAATTCTGTCTCCGGGAAACTGAAGATAGCGCCATCGCTGCGCAGCAGAAAAACATATCCGTTTGCGATAGCGATATCTTCATAGTCGCCCCGTTTACCGAAGCGGGTTTCTCTGTTTTTTTTCTGGCCGGGTGCCAATGCATATACTTTCCCCTCCTCATCCTGCTGGGCGTAAAGGGTATCGGCATTGCCGTTTCTAAAGGCGATACCGGAAATTTCAAGCAGTACATCGGGCATGATATACTTTTCGGGTTTCGCCAGATCATACCCCGGCGGATTGCTGACAGGTGCGGCCTGTTTACTGTTGTTGCAGGAAACAATGATTATGATAAACGAAAAAAGAAGTAAGTAGAATTTTTTAATCATCTGAATTTATTTTTTTCCAGATAGCCTCCTGCGAGCGCAGCGGTTCTGTCTGCACAGGCACAGGTTGGTTGTGCAATGCGTTGTCGAGACTGGTGGCCTGTTGGTTGTCTGACCATTGCAGGTCAAATAAATCAATCAGTTGTTGCCGCAGGGTAGTCTGTACGATGGGAAAGCAAACTTCAATACGCCGGTAAATATTTCGTTCCATCCAATCGGCACTGCCGGCAAAAACTTCGGGGCTTCCGTTGTTGTGGAAATAATAGATACGCCCATGTTCGAGGTAGCGGTCCACTATACGACGCACTTCAATCCGTTCGCTTATGCCTGGTTCTTTCGGTACCAGCCGGCAAATGCCACGCACCAGCAACAGTATGGTCACGCCCGCCTGTGAGGCTTCATAGAGCTTGTTTATTAACACCGACTCTTCGAGATTGTTCAGTTTAATATGAATGCGGGCGGGCAGACCAGCCCGGGCATGACTGATCTCACGGTCTATGAGCGCGGTAAATTGTTGCAGCAGGTTGAACTGTGCCACCAGCAGGTGTTGAAATTGAATGGTATTGTCTGCTTCAGGATGTTTGCGTTTGGCAAGAAAGAGAAAAAGCAGTTCCAGTTCCCGCAGCAGTTCGCCGTTGGCGGTAAACAGAATATGATCGGTATAAAACCGGGCTGTGCTTTCGTTGAAGTTGCCGGTTGCCAGGAGACCGGCATAGTGTACCCGGTTTCCGGTCTGTTTTTTTATCATGGCGATCTTGGCGTGCACTTTTAGCGCGGGTATGCTGTACACGATACGTACGCCGGCTTCCTTCATTTTTTTTGCCCAGCGTATGTTATTGGCTTCATCAAACCGGGCTTTCAGCTCCACAAAAACGGTAACCTGCTTACCGTTGCGTGCTGCTGTAATGAGGGCAGTGGCAATACGAGAGTCGCCTGCTATGCGGTAAAGAGTGATCCATATTTCCTGCACGCTGGTATCCAGTGCGGCTTCATTAAAAAACCGCAACACCAGATTGTAGTCATGATAAGGGGGGTGCAGCAAGATGTCCTGTTGCAGAATGCTATCAAGCAGGCTCGGGGAATCAGCTATTGGCATCCGTTTGCCCGGCCAGCGGGGATAACAAAGAGCGGCGTGCTGTACAGGAAACTGTGCCAGGTCGCGCAGGTGGTGGTAGCGGCCACCTTCCATTACAGAAGCATGTCTTAATCCCAGTGCCTGTATCAGCGTGCTGGTTACGGTATCGGGAATGCCGGGACTGTATAAGAGCCGTGTGGCAAAACCCAGGTCGCGGCGGGCAATCTGCTTCTCTATCTTTTCTGCCAGGTCGCCTTCAAACTCATCCTGCAGGTCCAGCTCCGCATCGCGTGTGACCTTGATGCTCCAGGCACCCCCAATGGCACTATCCGGAAAAATGGTGGGTAACATGAGCCGGATAATATCATCGGCAAATAATACATAGGTAGTAGCTCCGTCTGTGGTCATAAAAAAACGTCCTAGCGGGGCGGAGGGAATATTAAGCAGATAAGTTTTATCCTGATCATTTTGCCGAAGGCAAACGGTCAGGTATAGCTCATTGTTAACCGGGAAAAAGTCATTTTTTTTATCCAGATCCACAGGTTGCAGGAAGGCCATTACCTGGGTAAAAAAATAATCTGCTACCTGGGGCCGGATCGTTTCGGGAATCCGGCCATCGTAGATAAGCTGAATGTGCTGAGCAGCCAGTTCCGGCAAAATGTTTTGTTGTATGATACTTCCAAACTGCTGAAGCTGGAGGTGTATTTTCGCTGTTACTGCCTGCAGCCGTTGCGGTGGGCTGACTTTTTCTTTATTCTTTTTTATTTTTTGCAGGGCCATCAACGCAGGAATACGCACCCGGTAAAACTCATCGAGATTAGATGAGTAAATACTGAGAAAACGGATACGTTCTACCAGCGGAACCTGCGGATTGGCAGCTTCACTTAACACACGGCCATTAAAAGAAAGCCAGCTGAGATCGCGGTCAAAATAAGGGTAGTTCACTGTGCCGGGTTTAATAACTGATCTTTATTTTCCTGAGAGAATAGAAGCTGCAACAAATGCCAGTACAGAGGCAATCAGACCAAACATGAAAATATTATAGGAAATGCGCAACAGCTTATACTTGCGCCCCAGTACCACACCCTGTGCATATACATCTTTAATGAGTGTGCCATACAGAAAGTCGCGGTCGTTCATAACCTGCAGCATGCCTGCACTGTAATCGGGCAGATTCATCTTGTAAAAGTTACCGAAGAACAGGAGGTTCACTTTTTTCTCATCAATATCCTGCTGGGTAAATGTGCCAGTAGGCAGGTTGGGGCGGGTAGCCAGGATGGAAAAAATAATGGTAAGCACGCTTACCGTCAGTATCAGGTAGGTAGGCCAGGCCAGGTAGCTGTATTCTTCGAGTTTGCGCAGCAGGATGCTGATGACCGCAGAAAGAATGATAGAATTTACGGTGATCATGATCTGCGCTTTATTGTCGGCCATATCGCTCAGGCGCTGATTGTTGTTGCTGGTAATGCGAAACATGGTCTCGATACCACGGTCGGGGCGTTTACTCCTGCTCTCTTTTTCTGCGGGCTTACTGTTATCTGCCGCCGGAGAGGCGGACCCGGCAGGCAGAGCTGTGGCAGCAGGGCCTGAAACCGGTTCGGCAATGGGTTGCTGAACCAGTTTACGGGCGGCTTTTTCTTTTTTCTCTTCCGCTTTTCCTTTGAGGCGGTTCAGGTTTTCCTGCTTGGTATCGTTGAGCAGGAGCTGGCAGTAGCTGGTAAAATAATGATGATTTTCCAGGAGCCGTATGGTGCCAAGGCGCCATTCATCTTTATTAATTGCTGCGCCGGTTTTAAGCTCCATCTCTTTCCGCATCAGTTTGTTCTTATCAGGAAATTCACTGGTGCCCAGGTGAAAGAGGTCGGCATCACACACTATTTGCTGCAGCAGGTTTTTGGGGGCCTGGGGCATGCGGGTAGCCAGGATGCACTGGCGTATTTCGTCAATTACCGGTTCCTCCACTCCCTGGCCATGCAGGAAGGCAGCAGCCAGCTCTGCGCCACGGCTTTCGTGATCGGAGTAGTCAACATAGTAACCGGCGTCATGAAACCAGGCAGCAGATACCACTATGAAATAATCACGTTCATTCAGCTGGTAATGGTCGGCTATCTGGCTGGCGGCCTTCACCACCCCCTGGGTATGGGGCAGGTTATGGTACACCAGGTGCGAATCGGCCTGTGAATGGAAAAAATCAAGCTGATGCCGGGCTACACGCTGTAAAAGCTCAGAAAAATTCATGAAAGGAGTGTTTGGGTTAAAATTACTTAAACTGGGCGTTACTGCCCCGGGTTTCTCTTGTACAAACCCTCGTATTTGTTTTCTGTTTCAATACTTAACTTTGCGCCGGCCGGTCATGGAGCCGGGTAAACCTTTTTTAGATTTCAGCTATGGACCGTATCTATTTTGACAATGCCGCCACTACTTCCCTCGACCGGGATGTACTGGACGCTATGCTGCCCTACATGACCACTCATTTTGGCAACCCCAGTTCTATTTATTCCTATGGCCGGGAATCGCGGCTTGCCATCGAAACGGCCCGCAAATCAGTGGCAAAGCTTTTGAATGCCCACCCCGGCGAGATATTTTTTACCAGTGGTGGTACAGAAAGCAACAATACGGCCATCCTGTCATCGATCCGCGACCTGGGATGCCGGCATATTATAACCTCACCTATAGAGCATCACGCCGTATTGCATACCGTGGAGCACTACGACAATCAGGATGAGATAACCAGCAGCTATGTAAAACTGCTGCCCAATGGCCATGTAGACCTGGCCGATCTTGAAGAGCAACTGAAAAAATCAACTGTTCGCTGCCTGGTGAGCCTGATGCATGCCAACAATGAGATCGGCAACCTGCTTGATCTTGATGCTGTGGGTAATCTGTGCAAGACCTATAATGCCATTTTTCATTCAGATTGTGTACAGACAGTGGGGCATTATCCCCTCGATCTCCGTAATACGCCTGTTCATTTCATTTCCGGTGCCGGCCATAAATTTCATGGACCCAAGGGAGTGGGTATCCTGTACATCAACGATAATGTAAAGATCAAGCCATTCATTTATGGTGGTGGGCAGGAGCGTAATATGCGTGCAGGAACTGAAAACCTGTATGGTATTGTTGGATTTGCCCGGGCGCTGGAACTGGCAATGGCACATTATGAGAAAGACAGTGCTTATATCCTGTCGCTGAAACAATATATGAAACAGCAGCTGACCGCGCAGATACCCGGTGTGCAGTTTAATGGCGATGTGGATGGCCGGTCGCTGTATACAGTGTTGAGTGTGGCATTTCCCAAGAACGAAAAGTCGGAGATGATCCTGTTCAATCTCGATATCAATCATATTTGTGTATCAGGAGGCAGCGCCTGCAGCAGCGGGGCCGATGTGGGCTCGCATGTGATCCGCGCTATAAACAATGACCCCAACCGGGTGACTGTACGTTTTTCATTCTCCAGGCATAATACTACAGCAGAAGTGGATCGGGTGATAGAGAAGGTAAAAGAGCTGGTTTAAAGGTATAAAAGTATAAAGGGTATAAAGAGTTTAAGAGGTGTAAAGGGTATAAAAA
>JAGODE010000052.1 GCA_017998385.1 Chitinophagaceae bacterium
GAGGTGTCGTCATCAATCCCGATACCCTGATAGCTGAAACGCCCGTTGCCCTGGCCCAACGACAATTAAATGCCTATAACCTCAGAAATATTGAAGCTTTCCTCGAACCGTATGCCGACGATGTCGAGGTCTATCTATTTCCGGATAAACTCCTCTACAAAGGCAGGGAACAAATGCGAAAACAGTATTCAGGTATGTTTGAGACCACCCCTAACCTGCATTGTGAACTGTTGGGCAGAATTGAACAGGGAAATGTGGTAATAGATAAAGAACGAGTCCGGTTCAGTAATAGAACCATAGAGGCTATTGCAATCTACCATATAGAAAACAATAAAATCAAAAAGGTATATTTTGTTGAGTAAGTAATTGGAAGAAAATAGCCGGTTCTACGGAGGATGCTGAAAGGGTAAAACTGCTTACTTTTTCGTTCTCATCATTAAGCCTTCCCCGATTCTTTAGACATATATTCAATATATTTGATTTGCCAACAACTAACTATATTGGATCCCCGTTCATCTAAATTCTTTATTGCAGGTGTAGTATTACGTTTTTTCTTAGCAGTTATATTGCTGCAGGTATCATCGTATTTGTTTTCGCAGGAACGCCTTTTTACCAATCAGCAGCATTTTGGTGTGGAAGACGGCTTGCCGCAAAGCTATATTACAGGTATTTTACAGGATGCCGACGGATTTATATGGTTAAGCACTTTTGATGGTTTTTGCCGCTACGATGGCCGCGCATTCCGCACGTTTCGCTACTCACCTAAAGACTCAGCAGGTCTTTCCACCAATACATTACTGGCTCTGGGCAAACTGGCAGATAATACAGTAACAATTTATTACAGCCCCACCCAGGCAGATGAATTTAACCTTCGGACTTTTAAAACCACGCCCAATACCATTCGTAACCAACTGGCCGAGATACCCGGCATCCGCTGGCAATCATACCGGTTTGGCTACGATAGTCCCAACTGGTTTTTTACGGTCAATAATAATAAAGGTATTGGCTGGTTAAATGGCAAGACGGGAAAAATGCACTATGCCAGTACTGCCAATGGGCTGTTACATACTGACACAATCAGTGCCATCACCCAATCAGCCGAAGGAAAGATATATGTGATAAGCGAAAAAGGTGTGGAGGTTAGTGATACAGCACAAAAGAAATTTGAGTGGTACGGCTTTAATACCTACCTCAAACAGCGATGGACGGCCCTGGAGAATGATCCGTTTGGAGAAAAGTTTTCAATCGCCAGTGCTCCCGGCAACAAAATAGCCATGCTGGAAAACGATAAACTGACCCTGCTTGACGTAAATAATAAAAGCGCGCGCACGATTACGCTTCCGCCCCGAAAGGCCGATGCAATAATGGGGCATAATAATATACGTGTCGACTCGCGCGGACGTTTTTATTTTGAATACTATGGTCGTATCTACCGCATCTCCGAAAAAGGAGAACTAAAACTGCTTTGGGAGCATAGTGGCCTGCCCACCCGCATCAGCGCATTGTTTATAGACCGGTCTGATGTATTATGGCTAAGCCAAAATGCGCAGGGTTTGCTTAAGATAGACCTAAAGGCGCTTCATTTTGAATCGTATAAATATCGCAGCAATTTTATTGGCGAAATGACCATGTGGATTGGCGGCGATAAGTCGATGCTTCCTGAGCAATGGGATTATCCCGATGCCAGTTATTACTTTCGGCAGGCTATAGACAGCAAAAACAATTTTTATACCTGCAACAGCTGGTACCAGCCTGCCGGCATATTTCAATTTACGCCACAGGGATTTCGTCGTTTTCCCCATCTGCCCGATAACAAAGTATTTTATGCGGTTGTGAGCCGGGCCAATGGTGAAATATGGGCTTTTGATCATGCCGAAGCCGTATGGTATAAATGGAAGGATTTCAATGCCGTGCCTGAAAAACTGCAGCCCGATTCCGCTAACTATGCAGATGTTGAGCTGGCTGATGCACGCGAGATAGGCGGATACATCTGGATGACCACCTATATGCATGGTCTGTTTCAGTTTGATGGGAAAAAAATAGTTGCCAAATATGCAGGCCCCGTTGGCAACAACACTGTTCCCAAAACCCTTACCGAAATCTGCGTGGATCCGGTTGACCAAAACAGGTTTTGGATTGGCTCCCGGGGTGGTGGACTGTTGCTATGGGATGTACATAAAGGACTGCAGCGTATTTACACCACAGAAGATGGGCTGCCCAACAATACCATCTATTGTATACTGCCCGATAAAAAAGGACGCATATGGTGCAGTACCAACAGGGGACTTTTCCGGCTCGACCCGGCTACGGGGCATATTATTGCCTTCGAAAAAACGGATGGCCTGCAGAGCAATGAATTCAACCGGGCCCACAAATTTGTGCTGCCCGACGGGCGCCTCGTATTTGGCGGCCTCGAGGGTTATACCGTTTTAAACCCCGAAGATTTTGACACGGATAATAAAACAGACCAGGTGCCTGTTTTATTAACAGGATTTCAGATCAATAATGAACCCCAGGATATAAACATAGCCAACAGCATTATTAAAGGATCGCTGAGCACCTTATCCAGCATTGTACTCCCGCATGATAAAAATTATCTGCGTTTTGAATTTGCCGCTCTGCTGTATAATCAGCCCCAGCGAACAAGATACCGTTACCAGCTGGTAGGCGCCGATAAGGGCTGGATAGAAAACAGCTACTCCAATGTAGCTTCGTATTCGGCACTTCCACCGGGTCATTATACGTTCCGTATCAATGCCACTGCCGATAATGGCTTCTGGAGTGAGACGGTTAAAGAAATAAGGATTGTTATTAATCCGCCTTTCTGGTCTACCTGGTGGGCCTGGCTTACCTATGCACTGATCGCCGTAGTGCTTGTACGGTGGTACCTTGTTTTCAGAGAAAAACGCCTGAAAATTCAGCAGAACCTGGCCTTTGAAAAAAGAGAAGCACTTCGCCTGCGTGAGGTTGATGAATTAAAAGACCGGTTCTTCAGTAATATTACACATGAGTTCCGAACACCACTAACTCTTATTATAACGCCGCTTGAAAAGCTGGCCCAGGACAATTCTCTTTCCTCTGTAGCAATCAGCAACGTAAAAACCGCGCAGAGAAATTCGAAACAACTGCTCCGCCTTATTAATGAGTTCCTGGATTTCTCGAAGCTAAATGACGGTCAGTTAAAACTAAAGACAGCGGCAGGCGAGCTGGCTGTTTTTACCGCCGATTGTGTGGCCTCATTTGATATAGCGGCTAAAGAAAAAAATATTGCTTTAACCTTTACTGCCAAAGAGGTGACAGGCTACTACCTGTTTGACGAAGAGAAATGGGAGAAGATAGTGACGAACCTGCTGAGCAACGCACTAAAATTTACCCCCGTCAACGGCCAGGTAGCTGTCACGCTTGGGACCGATGAAGCGGACATGGTTCAGCTGACTGTAACAGACAACGGCCCGGGTATTCCTCCCGATCTGCAGCAAAAAATATTCACCCGCTTTTTCCAGGTCGATGATTCTGCTATCCGGAATTATGGTGGTACAGGCATCGGATTATCGCTGGTAAAAGAGTTAACAGAGCTGATGCAGGGTTCTATTCAACTCCATAGCAGGCCGGGCACGCTCACGAGTTTTATAGTTAGCGTACCCATGAAAAAAGTGGAGCAAGCCGAAAACACGGCAGCCGCGGCAACAATCGTTACCCAAAAGCAACTGTCGCCCGCTGCTGACGCCGATGCGCCCCTGCTCCTGATCGTGGAAGACAATGATGAACTCCGCTCATTTCTTGTAGAAAGCCTGCGTAAATATTACCGCGTGCTCGAAGCAGCAGACGGTTTAAAGGCCTGGGAACTTATTTTACAGGAAATGCCGGATATGGTAATCAGTGATGTGATGATGCCGGGACAGGATGGATTTGATCTGTGTAAAAGAAGCAAGGCAGATAACCGCACTGCACATATCGGTTTCATCCTTCTTACCTCCAAAGCAGCCCATGAAGCAAGGCTGCAGGGATTGGGTACCGGGGCCGATGATTATATTACCAAACCCTTCAACCTGCCTGAGCTGGAACTTCGGGTAGGCAATCTATACCAGTTACAGCAAAAACAAAGGGCCTGGCTGCAATTACAGTTTAAGCATAATGCCCCTGCCGATCCCCTGCCAGAGATTACCGACCCATTCCTGCTACAACTGTATAAGGAAATAGATGCGAAACTGGAGGACCCTGAACTGGGCGTTGACTACCTGTGCAAAGCCATGGCCATGAGCCGAAGTACCCTCAACCGTAAATTAAAATCACTGCTCAATATTTCCACCAATGACCTGATCAGGCAATACCGCTTACAGAAAGCCGCCAGCCTCATTTCGAATGGTCTCGATATAACTTCAGCAGCCTACCAGGTTGGCTTCAGCAGTCCCTCCTATTTTAGCCAGTGTTTCAAAGAAAAGTATGGCATGACGCCATCAGACTGGGTTTCAAACCAGCATTTGACGCAAAATTGATAGTATTTGAACCGATTGTTACAGTACCCGGGCGGGGTGCTGCAGTAGTTTTATGTCCGGTACAAATCACTCGTTATCAACCTTAAACCACATCAGTATGAACCGTTACATCAAAACCAACGCAGCTGCCCTCTTACTTGGCCTTGGCATATATACCGTTTCTCCGGCCCAGGGTATGGGAGCCGTTAACCCCGCACAAACAGAAGTAAGTTTAGCCGATGCCGGCGAAAACAATGCCGGCGAAAGCAATGCCAAAGCCAGTTTTTCCACCCTGTTTCCAAACGCCAGCCAGCCCAAATGGACAAGTGCGGAAAACAATAGTTTTGTTTCCTTCCTTAACAATGGCCGAAAAGCTACGGCTAGTTTCACCGAAAAAGGAAAACTGAACTACGTAATTACCGACTGCAGCATGAATGATTTGCCAGCAGCGTTCAGCAGGAATATTAAAAAGGATTACGGCGCCTATCAACTGTTTCATGCCATCGAAATAAAGGCACATGGTGAAACGGCTTACCAGACTGTGCTGGAAAACACAACCGGATATCTTACGCTTAAGTTCACCGCAGATGGTACAGAAGAAATACAGCAGGTAAAAAAATAAGAACATAGCCCCATAAACCGTCCTGCCGGCCTGGCCCGTAAACCCGGGCTGGGCCACAGGCATTAATAAAAGACCGAATCACTGCTGTCCGGGGAAAAAATAAATGTGACAAAAAAGAGATTTAATAATCAGATTTATACAGATGCTTTTGTGGGCTTTGGGAAATGTAAGCCCTCCCTTATAATATTCAGATCGCGAAGAACGCAAAGCAAGCAAAGGACGCAAAGGGCCATTAGCACATTGGCACATTAATCACATTCGCCTATTCTTTTCTTGTGGTTCGCAAGCCAGGTTATGACTTATATAATGTCAGGCGGCATTGTCATGAATGCTCCTGATAGCATTGATAGCACTCCTTTTTGCATTCGCTTCCTCTTCCAAATCAAAGTCATCCTGCAGACCCAGCCAAAACTTTGCAGAGTTTCCAAAATACTTGCTTAATCTCAAAGCTGTATCAGCGGTAATTCTTCGATTTCCTTTAAGAATCTCAGAAACCCTTGTCTGGGGAATACCAATATCCCTGGCAAGTCTGTAGGCAGAAATACCAAAAGCTGTCAGAAACTCTTCCTGCAGAATCTCCCCCGGATGTATGTTTTTTAACTTCGTCATTATCGCTTACTTAATGATAATCGATGATTTTAACTTCCGATGCGTTACCGGTCGACCATTTAAAAATAACCCGCCACTGGTCATTGATTCGAATACTGTGAAAGGCTCTCCAGTTCCCACTTAGTTTCTCCAGCCTGTTGGCAGGAGGTACCCGCAGGTCATTCAGATCAAACGCATTATTCAGCATTCTCAATTTTCTTCTTCCGATTTCCTGAATCTGATTCGGGAGTTTTTTGCTCCGCTCACCCAGCCAAATAAGCTCCGTTTCTTTATCGCCAAAGGAAACAATCATACTCCCGTGTTACGTTACTAACGCCAAAGGTAAGTATTTTATACATTCCCCGGAAATAACATCCCGAGCCTGATTATTGTTAACAATCAGCCTTTTGCCCGGAACTGGTTCATCTTTTCGTCATGCAGCAAGATACCAGCGGCCGATAAAAGTCTCTTTTACAACGCTTCGATGAGTCTTATCTTCACCAATTACGTCCTGCCCAAAGCCTCGTTGGTGTAAAAAAATGCTGGCCAGCCATCCGTACTGCTACATTCGTGCGGTGAATCGCTTCATTCATTATTGAACCCCGTACGTTATGCATAAAATCCTGCTACCGGCCGTATTTTTTATTCTTTTATCGGCCCCTGCTACTGCCCAGACTGCTGCCAACCGCATTACTATTGGCAGCAATCCTGTTGTACTGAGTCCGGAGAATACCCAGTCTCTTTACCGCCTCGGAAAGATCTGGGGCTTTATTAAATATTTCCATCCTGCAATTACCGGGGAAAAAAAAGACTGGGATACTGAATTGATCAATTTCCTGCCTGGCTATCTGAGTGCCGGATCGCAGCAGGACCGCAATGATTCGCTGCTCAACTGGATTGACCGGCTGGGTAATATTCCACCCGTAGCAGCCCCCGATTATCAGACGCTGAAAGCGCCAAAACTGCTGCCAGATTTCAGCTGGATATCGGAGCAGGAACTTGGTCCGGCGCTGACAAAAAAACTGCAGACCGTGCTGGCCCATCGCCAGCAGGGTGATCAGCGGTATATCAAATTTTTCCGGACAGAAGGATTAAACATTCCAGTTTTTCAGAACGAAAAAAGATTTCCCGCTGCGGAATGGAGCAAAGCAGAAGTACGGTTACTTGCCCTGTTCCGTTTCTGGAATGCTATGGAATACTGGTATCCCTATAAATACAATCTGCCCGTATCATGGAACAGGATATTGCTTAATAGCATAGATGAATTTCTGCGGGCCGATTCTCCCGAAGCGTATAACCTGGCCATCATGCGACTGGTGACCGCTTTACACGATGGTCACGGGTTTGTAACATCGGCTGTAGCCAATAATATGCAGGGTAGTTATTACCTGCCTGTCCGCTTCAAATATATACAGGGGCAGGTCATCATTTCATCAATCAGTAAAGACAGCGTGGCAGCAGCAGCCGGGCTTGCTGCAGGCGATATTGTAGAATCCATCGATGGACGTCCGATAAAACAGATACTGGAAGAAAAATTGCTCATTACCCCCGGTTCTACCAGGGCATACCAGCTATATGCTATCTGCATTAATCTCCATCGTAGCACATCACCCACCACCATATTAGGAATAAGAAAAAAGAAAAAAAAGAGGCGGGTAACAGTACAGAATGAGTTGAGTAAAGGTCGGGTTGATCCATATGTTCCGGCATTTCGGCTGCAGCGCGATTCTTCGCTCAGCCTGCTGCATGGTAACATCGGATATCTCAACATGGGTAAACTCACGATGAATGAGGATAGCGCGCGCGTGGTTCAATTGCTCGAAAGAAGTTCAGCACTGATAATAGATGCCCGGCAAAATGCGATTGAAGATACCAAAAGACCGAACGTGATCGGGCTTGTGGAAGAATGGATTTGTGAGGGTAAACAGCCTTACGTATTTTCAACCGGCCAGCCGGAGTATGCCGGTGCGTTTTTACTGGCAACCGACAGTGCCTCTCCTATGAAACTCCATGCAGCCAGGTACAACAAACCGGTGGTGATACTGATCAACGAGGAAGCGATCAGTGTGGGAGAATTTATGTCGATGCTGTTCAGCCAGGCACCAGGTGCCATACTGATGGGAAGTGCTACAGCCGGCGCCGATGGGCCCTCCTCCTACTTCCAGCTTCCCGGTGATGTATATGCCGGCTTCACCGGTACGGGCATATACTGGAAAGATGGAAGTGAAACGCAGCGGGTGGGCATCAGGCCTACTGTGGAAGTCTTACCTACCATTAAAGGCTTCCGGCAAAACCGGGATGAGTTGCTGGAAAAAGCAATGCGGTACTTAATAAAGAAAATGAAATGAAGAAATTGCTGAATAAACTCCATCCTGTATTGCGGCATCTCTTATTGTGGTTGCTGCCCTATGGTATCATTTGTTTACTGCAGATATCGCAGGCCGATGCCAATGAGTACAACTGGTTTACCCAGGTTACGGGGTCATTCCTGGTAATGGCTGGTATCTCTTACGGCAATATTTACCTGTGCCGGCGATTCTTCTTTTCACAAAAAAGAACCTACCTCTTTGCCGCCACCCTTATGTATTGCGTATACATCCTGGCGGTTTATGTGTTTCTCTATCCTGTGAAAGACACTACACTCACCGGCCGGCAGTCTACCCTTTTCACCACCCTGTTTTTTTATACTGTCTTTTTCCTGCTCATTTTCCTTATTTCATTTGTGTTCTGGCTGGCAACGGCTGCGTATCGCAAAGACCGGGAGCTGGCGGCAGCAAAACTACAGGTGCAGGAGTTTAAGAACGATCAGCTCGATGCAGAGAATAAATTTCTGCAATCGCAGATCAATCCGCACTTTCTTTATAACACACTCAATTTCTTTTATGCCGAAGCCCTTGACCTTTCTCCCCGCCTGGCCGACAGCATACTGCTGCTTTCTGACTCGATGCGTTATGCACTGGAGATTAAGGAAAATGCAAAAGGAATGACCCTGCTCGAAAATGAGCTCACCCATATCAACAACCTGATCAGGATAAACCAGTATCGGTTTCATGACCAGTTACAGATCCAGTTCCTGATTTCGGGCAATATCAAATCGGTCTGTATTGCTCCGCTGGTCCTGATTACTTTCGTAGAAAATGCTTTTAAACACGGGGAACTACAAAATCCGCGTGACCCGCTGGTCATCTCGCTGCAGATAGCAACCGCCGAACAGCAGATCATTTTTTCTACCAACAACCGGATCAAAAAAGGGTCCAAAGAGATTTCAACAGGTATTGGCATTGAAAATGCAAAACGAAGGCTTCAGCATCTGTATAACAATCAGCATAAGCTGGAAATTGCCCGGAATGATGAGTATTATAACGTTTCGCTAGTTTTACCTTTATATAAAGATTTCTCCCTTTGATAAATCCAGCTGAAATAAAATGTGTGGCCATCGACGATGAACAATCGGCAATCAAGGTACTCCGGCACCTGGCCTCGCAAGTGCCTTACCTCAAGTTCGTTGGAGGGTATATTTCTCCTGTAGAGGGATTGACGATGGCCCGGACCCTTGAGGCAGATATCGTATTCCTCGATATACAGATGCCGGAGATCAATGGGCTCGATCTGTTAAAGCATTTACCCGCACACTGCAGCGTAATCCTTACCACAGCTTACAGCCAGTATGCGATCGATGGATTTAATCTCGATGTTACGGACTATCTTCTCAAGCCCGTTTCATTTCCGCGTTTTCTGAAAGCAGTGGAGAAGGCCCGGAACCAGTTGCTCCATACTGCTTCGGCTACTGCTATTGAGACACAGCCTGATTTTCTGCTGGTCAAAGGCGATGCGAAAGGAAAATTTATCAAAGTCGATTACAGGGACATCGACTATATCGAAGGGCGGAAAAATTATGTGGCCATTATCGGTGGTGCGCAGCCCATCATTACGCTTATCACTATAAAAGAACTGGAAGAAAAGCTACCAGCCGACCGCTTTGTACGGATTCATAAATCCTGCATCGTTTCCATCGACAAAATCGACTCTATCGAAGGCAATCTGGTGCGACTGAAGTCGAAAACACCGTCTGACCTGGTGATTGGCGATACCTTCCGGGAAAGTTTTTTTGAAAGGATGAATGGGAAGAGAAAGTGATCGAAATTGTTATGGTCTTAAAAGTTAAAAAAGTTTTTCCGGATAAATACCGATTAAGAATAAGCCCGGTCAGGCGCAGCTGGTATATTTTTCCAATAGCGCATCAAAGCTGACTTTTTCAATTTCCAAATGCTCTGCTATTTCATGCTCTTTCATAAAATTCCATTTGGCTCTGCTACTAATCTGCAACGGGTCTATTTTTCCGCTTAAAGGATATATCTGTCTGCCAGTAAGCATGGAAAATTCTTCTCCGTAAATGTCAAAATTGAGGCAGGGGAATTTCTTTTTTAAGTTGTATTGAGCATCCCACAGGTGCAGCACTTCATTTTCACCAAGTTCAATAATGTACAAATCGCTTTCATCCTCGTATTCAGGCGCTATTGCTATTCTTTTGGCATTAATGCGGCAAACACTAACCTCAGCTTTATCAATTATTGAATTAAGCTGATACAGGAATGCCCTGCATCTCTTTTTGCTTTTATACATTTCATAAGGCCCCAAAACAATAAATGCAAATGCCAAAACCGCCAGCGTACCGAAAATAAAAGTCCAGATACTGTCAGGCAGCATAGCCGTAATATAAGTCAGCCCGGCGCCTAAAAGACCTGCAATAAAAAAGTGGTACAGTTTTATCCGGCCGCCTCTTTCCTTTTCCTTCTGCTTTTTCAGTGTTTTTAAAACGCGGATCTCATCCGGATAAAAATTCCTTTTTGTATAAACAATGTCCATAATCAAAAACGATGATTGCAGTTATACCAAATGTCTAAATCAACATTGGATTTACAAATTAAAACTGACTGCAATTTTTTGCCAAACTTATTCAGTATACATATTCTGACACCTTTTACTAAACTCCGCGGACAGGCATATTTTCAAATATAATAAAGGAAATGCAGTACAAGAGCTGGCGGCTTCCGGCACAGGCAAGAAGTTGAAAACCAAATCTATATATTGAATTTTGATTTGTAAATAAAAGCAGGTGGGTTTATCATCCTTTAAGGTATACCGCCATCTGCTCTGCTACCCAGGCCGCATTTTCGGCATAAGACCCTGTAATGACCCTTGCATTGGCCTCTATCAATTGTACGCCGTTTTCTTTCTCCTCCGGAGAAACAGGTAATACCACCGTAGCGCCTCTTTGCTTCAATCCGTCCTCCCAATCTATCGGCAGCCATTTGGCCGAGATGGATTTGGGAAAACAGGTGATCCGTTTTCCTTTCACCAGGTAAATGCCATCGTTTAGCCGGATGTTCAGTAAAGAAACCGGACCATGCCCTGCTGCGCCTATCACCCCGCCATGCTCATAAATAGCAGCAGCAATTTTTGCGATACTATGGTTATTTACTACATCATAAAACTGGCCGCCGCCACCGGGATAAAATATGCCGGCATAGTCGGCCGGGTTTATTTCGCCAGGAGTAAGTGAGTGCCCTATTTTCTTCTTAAAATAGTCACTTTCTTCGATGCGGGCCAGGCTACTATCCCTTTTTCCACGGTGATACACCGCCGCCTTACCTCCTTTGGGCGTGAGTACGTCTACCTCAATACCCAGGCGTTGCCAGACAGCCACCGGATACGCAATCTCCATTAAAAAAGTGCCATTGAGGTCACCCTGCAGGCTGTCGATATTTGTCGATACGATCAACAGCTTTTTGTATTGAGCCTGAATACGGGAAACCATACCAGTTACGAGCAGCACCAGTACCGCCATGACCGCTGACTTAAAAAATCTTTTCATGATCGAATGTTTACTTATTACATACCTGAAAGCAAAGCTATTCTCGCTCCTGAAACGCGGTAAGACCTTTAAGTAAGGGGCTGTAAAATCTTAGTAAAATGAGGGCATTGGGCTGTGGATAGGCCATCCGATACAGAAAAGATACCCGAGTAATCAATTTCACTAACTTTAAAATAAAATATTCAACATGTCACTTTCCGAAGAAATAGCAAAAATGGAATATGACCGACTTTCGAAAGAGATCGTGAGTATTTCTAACGAGGCTAATCAACTTGCCCGATATGCAGTAATCTCAGCCGCTGTTATCTGCGGAGTAATCGTAACTACCAGAGACCTGCCGGAAAGGTATATTATGATCTTAAAGGCACTCCCTGCAATTACAACACTACTCTTTGGATTCAGAGTACTGGCATTATTCAGCAGACTTATGACTATCAGTAAATATTTTGAAGAAGCCTATGAAAAGAATATACTAAAACAGGATTTTGTCTGGTTGGGTTGGGAAACCCATCTCAACAAAATGATCCGTAACAAAGATTCAAAACAAAAACATCCCAGATGGTCTGTCGGCATATTCTGGTTTACGTTACTTAGCCTGTGCATCATTTTTATTTTCCTTTAGACCCGGTTACCGCATAAAATATTTACTCTTTGCGTCATTGAACGACTTCTGTACCATAGCTTATCCGGGGCTCTATAGTTAATAATATTGCGAAGTACTCATGACCTGAAGCTACCCGCTATGAGAAGTCAAAAACCCGTTGTACCTTGGGCTCCCTAAACAAACGCCTTTCCCATGGTTTCTTCTCTTGCCAGTTTCACCGGACAATACACTCCCGAGCTTTTAAACCAGGGGCGCTTGTTATTCGAGGGCGGCCATATCGCGGCATCCTCCACGCAGGACAAAACCTACAATATGACCGTGGCAGACGGTGTAAAGAAGCGGCAGGTGATGGTCCGGATAGAGCCCCCAATGGTGACAAATATCTTCTGTACCTGCGGTCCTAAAATCTGTGCGCATGTGATCGCCGCTTTCTTTCAACTGCAGCAGGAGCTGAACGTGCTGCCGGAAGCATTTGACCCCGCCATACTTGGAAGCGTCACAAAACCTGATCCTGACAAACAACCCAAAGTAAACCAACAGGTGGCAAAAGCTATTGCCCGAAAAACCAAGCCTAAAATTGCCCCGGCCAACAATGCACAAAACGTACAGGGCCAATTCAGCGCAACCCGCCTGGAGGCAAAAGCTGTAAGTAACCTTTCCGGCAGTGACTTCAACCCCATCTTCAATGGCGCAGATGATCTGCTCGAAGAAGCCTGGGCCGAATATGAGGAGCAGAATTTTGAACCGGTTTTCGCCATCGCAAAAGCGGTGTTGACTGGTATCCTTCGTCTGGGCTATCTGGGTGGTAATGGACAACTGTGCTGTGATGAAGCGGCAGAGTTGATAAAGGAACTCTACAACAACGAAGATGTGCCCCCGGATCTGAAAGAAAATATATTTACCTGGGCACTCAAAGCCTCACAAAAGGAATTGTATGAGTACTATGATACAGATCTGATTGCAGCCGTTGGCACCCATCCGCAGACAGCCCAGCATGGCCAGATCGTCCTTCAGTTCATCCAGGACAAATCGGCAACAGAGATGTTATCGAAAACCGAAACAGATATCGTATTCCGGCTGCTGACGGAATCAGGCAAACATAAAGAAGCAGAAGAGTGGAAATATCGCTATGCGATCCATTACCGGGTTGAATTGATAACTGCCGCCATGGAGCGAAAAGATTATGCAGAGGCAAAAGCGCTGGCTACAGCAGGAATACCCGGGCGGGACGAGGAAGCCTGCACCCAATTTCTTTACGAAATAGCCGTTGCTCAAAACGATCCCGTGGCGTTGCGCCATTATCATACAGAACAACTGGTAAAAACTGGGGATTTATCTCATTATGAACAGTTGCGCCACTACTCCAACGATGCGGAGTGGCCAGAAGTCCAAAATGCGCTACTCCAGGTATTATCTGAAAAAAAATGTGTCACCACCCTGCACAAGATATTAAAGCAGGAAAATATGGCCGAAAGGATGCTGGCCCATGTAATCAGCCATCGTCAATTTGAATTGATGATTGATGCCGCCCCCCTGCTGGAAGGCGCTTACCAGCAGGAGCTACTGGCCTTACTTCGCCGCAAACTCGAATACGAAGCCCCCCTCAGCCTCCAGCGCGACCGGGCAAAACTGTACGCTGAAAAAATAAAGGCTATCCGCAAGGTGAAGGGAGGTAAAGCCATGGTCAGCCAGTTCCTGACGGCATTATTCGAAACCCATCCCGGCTGGAAGGTCCTGCGTTCGGAGGTGGAAAAGTATATGTAGGAAAGAAGGTGGTTTTAAGTCAATCTGGTAAACAGCAAGCATAGCAGAAAGCACCATGTTATTTTATTAACCCCTAAAACACCCAAATATATCCTGCTCAATTTCTGTCAAAAAATCTGAAAGAACTACCAAAAACTTATCTTTCATGACAACCTCAAGATGAGAATATGTTTGTTACCACCTGCTAACTAAAAACGGTCTGCTGCAGCCGCTTTTAGTCCACCTGATTAAGAACTGTTAACATCTTTTTTAGCTGCGTCTCTCTTGTTGTCTTGTATGTGTCGCCCCAAAGGTTTAACATATCAGGAATTAGTTGTCGTTGAAGCGAAGTTTTCGCAAGCTCTTTAAAGTCTTTGTCAACCGTACCTTCTAAATACAGTTGCCCGAAAGCAATTGAAGCGATTGCGGCGTCAATGCCTGACATAAAACGGGTACCTAATTCACTTTGTTTTAAATACGGTATTAATTTGTCGAAGTTTGTTTCATTAAGGTCAAAAGTCGGGTAACCCCAATAATCAATCTGCTCCATTAAAAATACTTTTGGATTTTGCGTCCTGTGTGTTTGTCGCCACTCTGCAAAGCCTGCGTATGTGTCTGCTCCATCATCGCTACCAAAAGGCGCAGTTTCTTCAATCGAACTCCAATAAAAATCTTCATTCATCAGCCGTTTTGCTGTTGGATGAGCTTTGTCTATAGTAGGCGAATAGTCTGACATAGATTTTGATGGCTTATAAGTTGTATCAACAGTTGAGTTCTCGGAATTTTTCTGTGATTTATCCTGGGGCTGCCCACAAGCAACTAATGTCACCAGTATTAATGTCATGAAATGAGGTCTCATAATGTGGTGTAAAAGGTCCAGGTTTGCTGCTGGATTGGTCTTTTAATAATGTCTCGTCCAGAGTTCCCGCAATAGAATTACTGATAATGAAGATAAGAAGAAAAGCTGATTAGAATTCGGACAGACCGAACCGCTGCTGATAGCGACCAAAAAAGGGAGTATTTGTTCGCCCCCCAGCATAGCAGCACGCCAAATACCAGATGCCGATTTTCAATCAACTATTAAAGTTAAAGTCTCGCAATTAACTCTTATTACTCTCTCGCTCTCAAAAGAGAAAATTATATCATCATTTTCATTCGGAAATTCTCTTTCAATAAGTCCATAATCATCTTCGCGGAAATCATTGCCAAAGAAGGTTATTCCGGAAAGGCAGGAATCATCTTCTCTGAACTCCGGGTTTGCGTCAATTTGTTTAAGGAAATTATAATTATCAAAGCTGAAATAAAGATTATTATATTTTGTATTTATAGCCCAATCACCGGTTGATCTTCTAAAATGAAGAGATATTCGATTAGGTGATACTTCTGTGTCTGCAGATATAAAATCAAAGTTGTTGTGCAAATCAATTTCTATACCATTAAAATTAATTTCCGTGAATGAAATAATTCTGAAGTTTGTCTTCATTTGCTATTCAACTTTTTTTTAAACTCGTTAATTTTCTCTAAAAAACTCCTCTTCTTCCATATTGGAAAGTTTAGGATTATGTTCTCCGGTCTTTGTTATTGCCATAATAAGTTGTCCAAATCTAAAATCCGGATTGCTCGTCCACAATTGTTCAATTTTTTCTAAAAATGGTTCGATTCGTTTCGGGTCTCTCATAAATGGCATATAATATTAAAGCATTGGTGATGTAGCGGTATTCCGTGTTCCATCGTCTACTCGTTGAACTTTCGTTCGTATTCAGAAATGTGTTCAGGAAATTCTCTTTTGTAAATCTCACTATCTAATCCAAGTATTGTAACTGTGTATCCATCTGAATCCATGCCTTCGATATTATTCCCAAGTCCAGCCATTTCAATATTCTCTGAATTGTAAATTTTAAGCGCCTCTATTCGTCCTGTTGATATCAATTTGTCGATAGAATAGTCAGTTTGAATTTCAATCGAGTTAGCAATGCAATATTGTTTGATAAAGTCATACCCCATGTCGCTTTCTGCAAAGTTTATTTTGCCAAATACAACACCCATTGGCGGATCACCAAATTCTAATTTTGTTGTCCCAATTAATCTGTTGCCAAGTAATATTTTATAAACCCTCTCTGTCATTGTAGAGTCTCTTTAAAATGACGTCGTTCGAGTATTTTCGAAGGCGGGAAAGTTACTGATTGTCCAGCCCGTTACAAATACCCAATGAAAAATACTGTTGAAATCATTAACTAAAGCTGAACATAGAACGGTAGCCAAACCTCTGTTGGTGCCAGCAAAAGCCGATATTACATTGTCCAGCCCTGCTTTTTCAAATAGTTTTGTTGGCAGCATACCTTTATTTGTCCAACATTAGAAACTTTACTTTTTTGATAATGCCTTTTCACAAACTTGTCCAATAGCAACCGTAAGTTCATGTTCAAAATTTCTACTGATATCACCCAACCCGGACTTAGCATGAATGGCTTCATGAATTAAAACTCCAGCATAGTCCTTTATTGAGTTCAACATTTTCCGGAGAATAATTATTGAACTAGAACTTGAATCCCAAATTCCAACAGTTTCATTTTGTGAGAAAAGATCTTTCCGCATCGTAGAAGAGATTTTAATATCTTTAACTATTCTCGGTTTACCGTCGACAAGATTGAGAATGTCTGTCGTCAAATTGTAAACTTCTCTTTCTTTGTCTGTCAGATTTTCAATTGCTACAAACTCAAAGCTGAAACTGTCGATATAATTAGTCGTGAATTGCAAAATATCAATAATTGGTTTACCTGATAAATCTGTGCCGCCTTTAATTTTTTCCTTGAGGTTTTCGGGAATGGAAATAATTTGGTGCCCGCTTGCTTTTGCTTCCTCAATCATGTCTGGGTGCATCATAATATCCATTGAAGAAACGAAAAGAACTTTTTCATTTTGATTAAGAATTTTCACAGAATGTTCCTGAACATCAATCCAGGAAAGTTCATCATGTTGGGTTCCATAATTTATGTTTTGCAAATCATCAGCCAATATTTTAGCAACTTCGGTTGATTTGCAGGCTAGCAAAATCTTCTTAATACTATCTGTGTAAGCAGTTCTCCCAACATTTGTTCTCTCTCTATTAAGGGCTTTCTTAATTGCTGTTGTCAATTGAGTTATGTTGTAGCTGAAAAGAAAATTTTCCTCTTCAGCTACTTTAACTCCGTTAATGTAAATTTTCCCAATGCTTCCAAATTTATTTACAACATCACCAGATTTTGTTGTTTCAAAAACTTGCTCTCCTGTAAATTTCAAAAACAAATTTTTTGCTTTTGAGATGTCATCATCTGTTGCCCCTTCAATTATAAATTCAGTTCCCAAAAAGTTATTATCTGACGGCTCTGCTATATTGGCATGAAGTGTAATAATATCAGAAAAACCTTCTTTCGCTGTTTTTGTAAGTGTAATGTCGCCAAACTTGGATTTGATTAAGACCTTAATTCCCTTTCTATCAAAAGTCGCCATTGCATCTTTCAATCCAATCCCAAATTTTCCAATAACATTTGGATTTGAAAGCTTTTCTTGATTTTCATTTTGAGTAAGATTAGTGTAATTCAACCCTCTGCCGAAATCCCTAATATGCCATGTGTTTCCCTGCTTTGTTATTTCAACATCTTTTGTATTTGTCAAAAGTTGTTCATCAAGTGCATTGGCAATTATTTCACGGAGAGCATGATAAGTTTCCCAATTTTCAAGAATTTTTTCAATGTTGAGGTCAAACTGCTTCATATGTTTAGGTTAAGGTTGCTTGTATCGTTTCAAGAGAATTTAAAGCGGTCAAATATGACGATGTTGATGTACATTTGCTCTGAAGTTCACTTTTTGATAATTTTATTTTATCAATAACTTTCGTTCTTCTTTTTATTTTAGCATTTTCGCTTTTCAATTCGCTAATTTCATTCTTTTGTTCTTCTACAAATCTTTTGATGCAGCTTAGCAATGCCTCACAATAAAAACTTTGCACATCAAAATTATTGGGCTTTGAAATGGCAGATAGTTGAATACCTTGCAGAGGTCTGTCATAGTACATAGATTTGTATGTTTCAATTGAGGCATTAACGTTTCCTGAATATAACCGATCGTCTTCCGCATCCCTTAATGTGGAGATACGCTCAAGTAACAATTCATATCTGCTTTTGAGAGTGTCAAAATTCTTTGTTGTTGTAATGATGTAAACAGTTTCTAAAACTTGAATTCCGACGCTTTGTATTGACATAGAAAAATATTTTTCCATAGTTTTTGGCTTTATATTCAGGGAGTGTTCAACCGGGTTGCTACTAACTTTGGAGCATTCGAAATATGGCGGTATTTTATGTTCCGTCTGCCCGGTACCGATGCTGATTAAAGATACAAAAGTTCATTGTTTTTCTGTTACCCAGACTTATTCGTCTGCCGAAACTGAGGCTGATTTGCGAACCAAAAACCGAAAGTATATTCGCCGCCCCGTCATATTGCCAATGCACTGTTACTTCTTTGAACGTAAAACTGGATTATCAATCATGTAATTATGATTTAGTCTTTTTATCCTTTGATAATAAACATTTCCATCAACGTCAGTGAACTGTAGATTGATTTCGTAATTTACGGTGTTGCCGTTCCAGTAAGTTTTTTCAGAATTTGCAGAACCTTTTAACGTCAAGATTTGACCGCTTTCAATAATTACATTCTGATCTACATCATTAATTATAGCAAACTCAGCATTTGTCCTTTCGATTACAAACTTTTGGGCGGTGCCACCATTATTCTTAAGTTTTAATTGGAAATAACCAGGGCTTGATGAGCCTCCAGCAAATATGAAATGTGGTTTTATTTCAAGAACCCTTTTTTGTTGTTCTAGTTCATACTTTTCCGATTCAGTCGTTCGACGATCTTGAAAATAGTTACTGAAAAGACCTATTTGCTTTTCAAGGAGTTGGTTTGATTCAAACATTAAACTAGATTGGTATTGAAATTCTCCGCTTTGGATTGTTAGCTGCCCAACCTGCTCTTGCAACTGGGAGTTAATATTTTTCTGATACTCTGCTATTTCCTTTAATGAATTTAATTGAGCTTGTTTATCCTTGTCTTTCTGAATTAGTTTAATAAAACCGAGAAAAGCTAATGGAATACCTATCGCAGCTGCAATTGCGGATATCCAGTCAGTCAATGAAGAAATAGGGATGTCTAATAGGAACATAAGGTTTGTTTAGGCTTGCAGGTAACGTACAGGGCTTGCCGCTGTGCTGGTATTTTATAACGTCCAGCCCAGAACTGAAGCCCAATACAATTACCGAAGATGAAGATAACAATAAAAGGTCAATAGAGTTACCCTGGGCGAACCGCTGCCCATAGCGAACAAAAAGCTCAGAATATATTTGTCGCCTCGCCATATTGCCAATGCAACGTTAGCTGCGGTTTAAATCATGCCATGGTGTCGAATAAATTGTTCCCATAGATTTATGCACTTAAAGGCTAGTTCCTTCAAATCAAATTTATGTCCCGAAGCCAAAATGATGACTTTGTAGGGTGGAGTATTTGAAACCATATGAAAATGCTGATATTCTCGAATTATGGTAAAATCGTTATCAACACTGGCGTTAGATAAATTGAAATGCTTCGTTCCATTGGCAATGTCCCGACACAATTGTAGTTCAAGATTTTCATTAATAAACTTGTTAAGTACCTGCGTCGAAATATTGCCACTATGATGTAGCCAATCTTTAAGGATAAAAATATTTTGAAAGCAGGCATATAGAATATCATGTTCTTCATCAACCACTGGGCTTTCAAAGTTACCTGGGTTTGTCCTTTCAAATTTAATATACCATCGTATTATCCGAACGTATTGTCCCTGCCAACCGTCAGATTTGTGAATGCTTGGTAAAAAAGATCCAATTCCCATATAAGAGTGTAATCACAGCTAACGGGGACAGCTTGCTGCTGTGATGATATTCCGCGTTCCGTCAGCCGAAACCGCCTCTGAGTAAAGATACTGAAGATGAAAATATTTTCTGCAGTTTAGCTTTATTCGTTCAGCCGGGACTACAGCTGATAAGCGATCTGTAGACTAGTATATATTTATCAGCCAGCATAGTAGCAAACCCCAAGTTAGCGGACGTTATTTTTATCTTTTCTTAATGTAGGTAATACGAAGCTTAATATTGCACCAAATACAGTTATTGCAATTCCGATAACCCAACTGTTTAATGAGTCAAATCTTTGGTTTAATGAATCAGTGTGAGTCTGTTCTTCACTTTTATGGCTTTCTAAACGAACCTTTAGCATATCCAACTCTTTTTGAAGGCTTATTATCGTAATAAGCTGATTGGGATCTGAGGAAATTGAATTTTCAATGGATGATAGCCTAGTTTCAAATGTCTTCAAAAAAGCGGCAGAGTCAATCGGAACTATTGTTAATTGGTTTGTATCGGATTTGAAACGACCTTCTAAGGATTTTATCTTTTCAGACAGGTTATCAAACTTAGCTTGCAATTCATTGTTGTTCGAAGTTTTGAACAATCCAAATCCGAAATAACTAATTATGATGGTTATTAATCCAACAATCACACTTATTAATGAGAAGTAGGCAGTTGTCTTATTCTTTTCCTTGATCGATTCTATATCCTTTCGTTTGGCTTTTTCTAGGCTCGCTCTACTTTTCTGCGCTTCGGCTTTTTTTAATTTGAGTAGTTGTGTATAACTTGGAAAGTCTTCTTTTGAAATTACTTTCCAGTTTCTGTCAGGTAGTAATGATAAAAGAGAAAAGCTTGCCTCTGGCTCTTCCTTAACTATAAAAAATGGAAGGTTTTCAGAATCGTTTGCCAGTATGTGTTCTGCGAGGTCATATTTGGTTTTGTCAGTCACTACCTTCATGAACTGAAACTGACATACAAACTCCATATTATCATCAACTACTTTTATGTCCGGTTGAAAAAGTTGATCTGAAAATGAAATTCCCATCATCAGTCCTTCTTTTGGGAATTGTTTATCATCAAAAAGAAATTGAATAAAGTTGTCTTGAAATCCTTTCATAATCGAGAGTTCTTAATGTCCGCTAACACATAAATATACGC
>JAGODE010000053.1 GCA_017998385.1 Chitinophagaceae bacterium
GTTGCTTTCATTGTATGATCAGCCATCAGTGAACGAATAAGCTGTACCGGGTCAAGGCTGTCAAAGCTATTGTGATCGGCGTCCCATTTTTCTATGAGGACAGTGAGCAGGGCGATTTCGTCTTTTGCATCACGGTTGCGGCTGCCTGCAAATACGAGCTCTTCGAGTTTTTTGCAGTAAGCGGCATATTGTGTTTTGCTGCTGATGACTTTGTATTTGAGGCCGTTCATAAATAAAGGTTTAAAATTTTTGTATGGTAAACTGCTCATTGCTGTTACAAACCCTGTCGTATTCTGCATGTGTGCCAAGCCAGGTAATAAACAGGTGGACCTGCTTTTCACCAAAGGCGTATTTGGCTATCAGGCGATAGTGATTGCCCCCAATATTAAAAATCACGCGATTGCTACCTCTGCCCAGCAGATCGGCACCTGCAAAACCCGCTTTAATGTCTTCCGGGGTTTTCCAGTCCGAATGCCTGATCTTATACAACCACTCTTCTAATGGCCCACGGCTTTGGGGATTTAGCCAGGCGTAAACCTCCAGGGTTTCTTTTCGTATCAAATGAACTTTCATAACAAAGATACACTTTTTTCAGTAGTTCACAAAATGTGAACTATATTTTTTTTCACAACCCCAAAGCAACAACCGTGCAGTGTGTTTATCAAGGTGTTTTCATCGACCGGGCCTGTTATTTTTCAGGTAAATGGCAGGTGTTTACACAGCGAAAAAATGTTTTTTCACCAACCCGGTATGTCAGTATTAGTGGGCAAAACATTTATATTCGCAACAAGGCGTCCGAATGAGAGTTATTACTGTTTTAATACTGTTTTTTACGATTCCGCTGTGGGCGTATACGGCGGAGGATAGCCTGTACCGGCTGGCTGCACACTATACAGATTCGGATGGATTGCCTCAAAACAGCATCAAATCAATAGCGCAGGATAAAAATGGTTTCTTCTGGCTGGCCACAGAGCGGGGTTTGGTAAGGTTTGATGGGCATCGGTTCAATACATATCTTACTACTGCCCAGGGATCGCAGTCAGACCGGTTTAGTCATATAATAACAGACTGGAAGCGTGATTGCCTGGTAGCGTTTAATGAAAAACAGAATTTCTTCCGGGTGCTTCCTTCCGGCCCTCAGGCTGATTCTATTTATATCGACCAGCTGAAAAAGACAATTGGCTTTCTTCCGGGCCTGCCAGATTTCAGACGCTTTACTTTAACAGGGTTGCCCGCCAACGATAACGGAGTGCTGCAAATAGGCGACACCACTATTTTACTGGCAGATTCGCAAAAGGCTTATGTCTGTACACCCGGCCAGGTAGAGTTATACATGGCGGGTAAACTTCTTTACCGGAAACCTTTTTCGCAAACAGATCCTTCCCGTTTTTTTCTGCTGGGAGATCAACTCTGTTATTTTCATTCAGACAATACCGTGTCAGTATTCGGTACTGGAGCCATAACACGTTTGGGTGTGATAGGTTTGCCGGCAAAGCGTTCTGGTAGCCGATCGCCCCGTATCCTATGGAACAGTAATCATCCAAACCGCCTTATAATCTTTGAGGGCAGGGATGTGTATGTAATGCATCGAAACGGCGACTGGCTGATCGCCAAAAAAGTATTATCAGGATTTGATGCAGAAAAGGAGTTGATTATTTCGGCCTGGGTTGATCCTGCTGGCAGACGTCTTATGCTTGGCAGCCACGTCAAAGGATTGTATGTATTTGAGTATCACTTTTTTACTCCCGTACCACAGGCAATAGACAGCAATCCCGATCATGTGTACTATGCGCAGGCTGCCTGGCGTGATCAATGGTTGCTTACCGGTCAGGGGCATTTGTATACGCCAGCACTGATACAGAAACCATTGGTGCTGCCGGCAATAGCCGGCAACTCCGACAAAACAAGCCTGGTGTTGCAGGACGGAAAATGGGCATGGGTCAAAAGGCATTCACAGATACATCAGATCAGTTTGCCGGACGGTAAACTGATAAAAAGCTGGCAGATGCCTGCAGGTATTACGGTCTTTACAAAAGGACCGGCACAGAAGTTATGGATCGGACTGGAAGATGGACGGTTATTGCTTTTCGATCCATCGGGTAAGGAGGAAAAATATGTGGTAAAGGCAAAGCTGCCGGCAGGTATTCTTTGTATTACCTTTTTAAATGACCAGGAGTTATATGTTGGAACCGATTCGGGCGTTTTCAGGGTCTTTGCTTCTTCGGGTCAGATAGCTGTTGTTCCGGGTTTGCAAAACAAACAGGTGCGCAGCGTATTACTGGAAGAAGATGGCCGGTTATGGGTCACTACCTACGGACAAGGGTTTTTTCTGTATCAGGACGGTCGTTTAACCAGTTTTCCCAAAGACAAAAATGATTACCTCCTGACCGCTCATTGTATGATCGCGGATAGTAAAGGGTTTTTCTGGATCACCACCAACCGGGGGCTTTTTCAGGTGGCCCGGGCTGATTTACTGACCTATGCTTCGGGCGGGCTAAATGAAATTTATTATCAGTACTATTCTACTGACCAGGGGTTGCTGACCAATGAATTTAATGGAGGTTGTCAACCCTGTGCGGTGCAGCTGACGAATGGCCTGTTTTCCCTGCCGGCCATCAACGGTCTGCTTTGGTATTTTCCCGACCGCTGGGAGCCGGAGCTTCCTTTCGAAGAGCTGTTTATTGATCGTGTATGGCTGGATAAAAAGGAGATCAGTTTGTCAGAAAGTTTTAAGCTGCCACGTAACCTGCAGCAGTTGAAATTATTTATCAGTACTCCCTACCTGGGCAATCTTGCCAATCTAGACATCAGGTATACATTGAATAAAAAAGGCGACAAGGCCGTATGGCTTCCGGTTGAGAACAACAGCATTACCCTTTCGAGGCTACCGGCAGGTACATACGAGCTGCGCATCCGCAAGATCAGGGGATTTGGTAAAAATAATTACACAGAAAAGGTTCTCACGCTGGAAGTGCCTGTTCACTGGTTGCTTCATCCGTTTGCATTTTTGATCTATTTAATCACGGCAATAATGATTTCGGTAGGGGCTATTCAACTGCGTACCCGGTACATTAAACGAAAAAATATGCAGTTGCAGCAGCGTATCCGCGAGCAGACGGCGGAATTACAGGTTGCTTTGACGGACCTGCAGCAATCGCAGCAGGAGTTGATGCGGCAGGCAGACTGGCAGCAAAAAATGCTGGCTGTATTAAGTCACGATATCAAAGCGCCTTTGAAGTATCTTATGTATACGGCCGATTATATTCAGCGGGGATTGCAGCAGGAGGGTAACAGTGCTTATGCTGAGCATAGCCAGACCGTGAATGAATATATACGACGGCTTTATCATACCATGGACAACCTGCTTCAGTATATCCAGACTCAGCTAAAGGACGGACAGGTGAGTTTTCAGCCTATTGATGCATGGAAGCTGGTAGAAGATAAAAAGGCGATTTTCGATGATATTGCACTGCGCGTAAATACTACTATTGAAAATAAAATATTACCGGGCACCAGTTTGTTTTCCAATCAACCCCTGCTGGCTGTAATGGTGCACAATCTCATTGACAATGCGATTAAAGTAACCGAAAACGGAACAGTAACTATTGAAGCTGCCAGCGATGCTTCAGGTGCGTATATACGCGTGCGTGACACAGGAATGGGTATGTCGCCATCGCTGGTAAAATGGCTAAGTCAGGAGCAGGAAGAAGTACAGCCAGCAGAGATCAGTGGGGCAAAAGGAAGCGGTACGGGTATCGGGTTGCTGATTGTAAAAGGACTGGCTCTTTTTCTGCATATACGTATAACAGCAGAGAGCACAGAACGTGGTTCTGCTGTTACATTATGGCTGAGCGCTGCCGGTGTTGTTGCCTGAGTCGTCAGTTGCATTTCTTCTCACAAGTTCTATTTCCCGAAGTTTCTCAGCAAGTTCTATTACATTGCTCACTTCCATTTTTTCAAAAATCCGCGCTTTGTGCGTACTGATGGTTGATAGTTGAATATGGAGTTTGTTTTTAATTTCTGTAGGGCTTACTCCTTTAGCCAGGAGGTGCATGATCTCTATTTCGCGGTCCGACAGATTTTTTAACTTAAATGCTCCCTGTGGATTGCGGGTGGCCGAAAGCGACTGGAATAATTGCTGCTGAACAGAATCGCTGGCATAAGGCTGATTGTGCAGTACTTTATGAATAGCCGTTTTTATCTCCTGTGGGTCAGACTCCTTTTGCAAATAGCCATTCGCACCCGCTTTCAGATAGCGGATGGCGTAAATAGATTCATCGTAGCTCGATAAAATAAGAATGGGAATATCTTGCTGCATATTCCGCACAGCCTGTATCATCTGGATGCTGTCGCCTCCCGGAATATTTATATCGAGTATGAGCAGGTCAAACTGTTTTTTTTCCAGTTGCTGCAGCGTGGATTTGAAATTAGTGGCTTCGGCAACCTGGGCGAGTGGATACATTTCTTTGATCAGTAACCGGGTGCCCAGACGTACAATGCCGTGGTCCTCAGCTATCAGTATATGTAATTCACTCATGCGGGTATTTTTGCAAAGATAATTGCAGGCAGACGATTGTGGAAACAGGCAGGTTGTAGAATTAATTCTATACCAAATGAAAATAACTTCTATAAACGGCGCAGCTGCCCGTATCTATCTTAGTGGCATGAACCTCAGTGTTGCAGAACGTACGCCCACCATCCTCTTTTTTGAAGACGAACCCGAATCTGTTTCATCGCTGAAAAAGATTATTCAGTCAAGCCTGGCTCCATCCGTAGAGATCAATGCCGTTTCTTCAATAACCAGGGCACTGCGGGTTATGCGCGAAGAGAATCCCAGCCTGATTATTGCCAACCTCGAGTTGAGCGGTGCTTTTGATCTGCTGGAGGCAGTACGGCATTCACCTGTGCCGGTATTGCTCACGATTCATGATTATCCCGAGTCGCTGGCCGCAGTGCGTTTTCTGCAATGGGAGTATCTCATTAAGCCATTTCATAGCTCACTTGTGTCCAAAAAAGTACAGGAGTTATGGCTTAAACCTGCCAGCCAGGTGGAGGTTCTGTTTGATATGAACTGATCATACCCTGAAGGGCAGGCTGGCGCAGTTCCATTGTCTCTTTATACCATGTGCTGAAAATAAGACCGGTTGCCGGCCTGATGATCCGGGCCGGTTTTTTATTGACCAGCGATGAACTGCAATTTTCCGATGCACAGGTTCAATTCAGTAAAGCAGTAATCGTTTGAGCGGCCCACTTGTTTTGGGGGATGATCCAGGGGCATTCGTGGTCTTTAATAATCTGTATAAGTTCCCAGGCCTGTCTGCGCATCAGGTCAGTATTACCGGTTTCTTTTGTGGTTTGTGGCTGCAGCCGGGCAATGATTTCTCCATTGGTCGCATAGAAGGTCTGATCAAACAGTTTTCCTGCTACACTGCCTGACCGGCCAAATACACAATGCCCCAGTATTACACCGGCTACATGGCCATCCGGCAGGAAAATAATATTGTTATTTATATAAGCGATTGCGTTGGCTGATTTATCCAGTAATGCGTTCATGCTGCAAATAGAGAGAAATCAGGCGATACATGGCTGTTATGAAAATGTTACCGGCAGCACTGGTATATAAAAATCAAAAGGACGGCTGATGGCTTCCGGCTTTTAATGGAATTAACGATTTCTTGTTATTCCGGCAGTTGCCCGGGTTTGGCTGTATCATAAGTTTGTCTGGCTCATTGACGCCCTGTAAGCTATTTCGTACCGCCTGTTGATTTTTTCTGACTGAAAAATATATACAATGAAAAACGCATCCACCGGCACCATTGTGCTCATCGTTTTGATTAGCCTGGTACTGATTGTCTTACTGCTTGTCCGCAACTGGCGAGACCGGAAAAAAGAACTGCCTCCCGAAAATACAGAGGATGAAGTACGGCAGGGGCGTGGCGATTACCGGCGGCGGCGAAATCGTATTTGAGAGTAGCCAGCATTCTTTTTGCGCTGTATTTCCCAGATCACAGAACACAGAGGGAGGGGGCTAAGTTTTTAACACGAGCGATTCTTCCGCCCGCGTACTCTAGATTTCTAGCTGATACCGTTAAAACACTTGTTGGGGAATGAGCTCTTTTTAAGAGCTTGGTAAGCTTATAACTTCATTTTTCACCCAAACGAACTGTTATGCAAAATAATTTATCATCTCCCGGCAACCCGGGTTCAGGCCCATATACCCGCGATGAAATAATATCCTATCAAAAACTCAGGGCTTTTATAGGTATTACAGGACTGCTTTTACCTGTACTTGCGGTAGCAGGTTGCTTCATATTTGGTGCGGGATCTCATTCATGGCAGATTTCCATCAGTCATTACTTTTATAGTTTTATGCATATTGCTTTTGTATGCATACTTTGTATGCTGGGAGGCTTTCTGCTTACCTACAGGGGCAAGGATAAATGGGAAAGCCGTCTTTCCAGTCTGGCCGGGTATTTTGCGATTGGTGTTGCAGCGTTCCCGACTGCATTTAAAGGATTTACTCCCGATAAAGATGGTCCCAATCAGTACATTAAACTGCTACATCCGGTTGCCGGGTTCTGGAGTGACCTGCATTTTGTGTTCGCGCTTGGACTTTTTACCTGTTTTATTATTTTCTGCCTTCATTATTTTCAACGCCCTGATAGTCTGTATATAACTGCGGATGCTATAAAGTTTAAACGAAGGAAATTGATATATACCATTTGCGGCTGGGTAATCGTTTTTAGCATTGTTCTGATCGGTCTTTTCAATTTTGTAATCAAACCGGAAACAGGCATTTTCGTGTACAGCACATTTATTTTTGAAACCACCGCTTTGTGGGCTTTTGGAACGGCTTGGTTGGTGAAAGGTTCGTCTGTGCTGAAAGGTGTTCCTGTGGTTAAAAATATGATTCATTCTATTCGTTGAAAATAGGGTGTCACGGTCAGTTAAAATGTGTCATTAAAGCTCCTGTCTTCTGGCTAGTCTGAAGCTGGTTTTTCTTTTAATGTCAATAAGTCGCTTCCGTTTTATTCTAAATGTAGTTGCTCTGAAGAAAGCAGGCTGAAAAGCTGGCTTAAGAGTTATACTATAGTCGTTATTTGTTTTTTGACCGCTAATAAATGTATAAGGGCGATAACCGTAAAAATGAAATTCAAGTGTATCACGCCTGGTCAAATCTTCTGTGAAGTAGTCCATGGAACGATGCAATGCAGCCGAAATCGAGCTGTCCGAATATTGAACATACAATATCTTAACTGTATCGCCGTGGGTGTCATAAAAAATGAAGTAGGATGTTGTATTATCTCTCGGCGGCTGTGCCTCGATTGAGGTAATAGGATACATTAATGTGTCGTTTTGACTTGTCAATGAAATAGTCTTTTTACCTGTAGCCTGCCATGAACCTCGCGTATCGATGTAATATTCGTCTTGGTGATCAAAAGGATGTAGATAAGGGTTCCTGTTGTTTTTAGAATATTCAAACGTGTTGTCGGAATTGATTTTGAGTATTGTCTTCGGAAACCGGTCAAGACTGTAAACCCCGGCAATAGCATTCTCTGTTACTTTACATGAACTGAATACTGAAATAATAACTATTAGGATAAAAGCAGTTTTGGGCATATGTTTTTTCAACTGATGCAACTTCCCCGGGATTTGCATAAAGAGTGTTTCTTCGAATATATAATGCAGGCTGTTTCCGGAAAAACAAGTAGTGGTCAACATTTTCGCTGAGACCCATCAGGAAAAAATGGCCAGGGGAAAATAAAAAAGGACAAAGTCGATTTGTTTTGACTTTGTCCTTTAAAGTAGCCCGTACGGGATTCGAACCCGTATCACCACCGTGAAAGGGTGGTGTCCTAGCCCTTAGACGAACGGGCCGTCTTTTGGTAAGACCGGTTTTGCAACCAGGCCTTTGTTTTTAGGGAGTGCAAAGATAGGGGGAACGTCTATAAACTTCCAAAAAAAAGCAGGAAAATTGATAAAATTCAAAAGCCCCCGCCTCTTATTACTTAATCCTTAAAACTTGCTACTTCCTCCTGATCTTCTGGCTTTCATGCTAATTTCCGTAACTTCGACCCTCTTAAAAAATCTAAATTATCAGGAAATGAGCACAGTTAAAGTTGCAATCAACGGTTTTGGGCGGATTGGCCGCCTGGTTTACCGCCAGATCTATAAAATGGAAGGTATTGATGTGGTAGCTATCAATGACCTTACAAGCCCCAAAGTACTGGCACACCTGCTGAAGTACGACAGCGCTCAGGGTCGCTTTGATGCCGACGTAAAAGCAAAAGAAAACAGCATAGTAGTAAATGGTGATGAAGTAAAGATCTATGCACAGAAAGATCCCGCACAAATTCCCTGGAAAGAGCATGAAGTAGATGTAGTGCTCGAGTGTACAGGTTTCTTTACCGACAAAGATAAAGCAGCTGCACACCTTACAGCCGGTGCCAAACGTGTGGTGATCAGCGCACCCGCTACCGGCGATCTCAAAACGATTGTATATAATGTTAACCACAGCATCCTTGATGGCAGCGAAACGATCATCAGCTGCGCTTCCTGCACTACCAACTGCCTGGCGCCAATGGCTCAGGTGCTGGATGAAAAATTCGGCGTGGTAAATGCTCTTATGACAACCATTCACGCTTACACCAATGATCAGAATACACAGGATGCGCCCCACCCCAAAGGTGATCTGCGCCGCGCCCGTGCCGCTGCTCAGAATATAGTACCTAACAGCACTGGTGCCGCCAAGGCTATCGGCCTGGTTCTGCCCAACCTGAAAGGTAAAATGGATGGCAGCGCCCAGCGTGTACCCACACTCACCGGTTCACTCACAGAGGTAACTGCAGTTCTGAACAAAAAGACTTCGGTTGAAGAGCTGAATGCTGCTATGAAAGCGGCCAGCAATGAAAGCTTTGGCTACACCGAGGATGAGATCGTTAGCAGCGATATCATCGGCATTACGTACGGATCACTGTTTGATGCCACTCAGACCCGTGTGCAAACCGTGGGCGATACCCAACTGGTTCGTACTGTTGCCTGGTACGACAATGAAATGAGCTATGTAAGTCAGCTGGTACGTACCGTACACTATTTTGCGAAGCTGATCAGCAAATAATTGTTCACCCGGGGGTGATCAGGTGTAAAAGAGCTTCACCGCAATTTGCCGGTGACTTCCCTTACCCGATCACCCTTTTTCTTTACAGACCATCAGCACATCTTCAAATTTTCAAATCTTCAACTAACATATGAGTTCTTTCAGCTCTCATAATTTTAAAGGCCAGAAAGCCCTGATACGGGTCGATTTCAATGTGCCTCTCAACGATAAGTTTGAGATCACCGACGATACCCGTATGACGGCTGCGTTGCCTACTATCCGTAAAATACTGGAGGATGGCGGCAGTGTTATTCTGATGTCGCACCTAGGTCGTCCTAAAGATGGCCCCACCGATAAATACTCTTTGCGCCACCTGCAGGCTCATCTCTCCGCACTGCTCGGCGGTAAGCCCGTTGCTTTTGCCGATGACTGCATTGGCGAGTCGGCTGTTAAAGCCGCAGCTGCTCTGCAGCCGGGTGATGTACTGCTGCTCGAGAACCTGCGGTTTTATAAAGAGGAAGAAAAAGGTAACCCTGAGTTTGCAGGCAAACTGGCCAAACTCGGCGATGTCTGGGTCAATGATGCATTCGGTACGGCTCATCGCGCTCACGCATCAACGGCTGTAATTGCGCAGTTCTTCCCGGCAGAAAAAAGATTCTTTGGCCTCTTGATGGAAGGAGAGGTAGCCAGTGCAGAACGTGTATTACATCAGGCAGAGAAACCTTTTGTCGCGATCATTGGCGGAGCTAAAGTGAGCGATAAGATTCTGATCATCGAAAACCTGCTGGAGCGTGCTACCGATATTATCATTGGCGGCGGCATGGCTTATACATTTATGAAAGCCACTGGCGGAAAAATCGGGGCGTCGTTATGCGAAGAAGACCGGCTTGATACCGCTGCAGACTTGCTCAGGAAAGCAGCAGCTAAAGGCGTTTGTATTCATCTGCCGTCTGACTCAATTATCGCAGATAAATTTGCTGCAGATGCCAATACATCTGTAGCACCCAGCAATCATATCCCCGATGGCTGGATGGGGCTTGATATCGGCGCCAATGCGGTCGAACAGTTTAGCAACGTGATCAGCCGCTCAAAAACCATTCTCTGGAATGGTCCGATGGGTGTGTTTGAAATGGCCAAATTCCAGCACGGCACCAAAGCTGTAGCCACTGCAATAGCGACGGCCACCCAGCACGGAGCCTTTTCGCTGGTAGGTGGCGGAGATTCTGTAGCAGCTGTAAACCAGTTTGGCTTTGCCGATAAAGTAAGTTACGTCTCCACTGGCGGAGGCGCGATGCTCGAATATTTTGAAGGGAAAACCCTTCCCGGTATTGCCGCAGTCAAGAGCTGATTTTAATGAACATTGCTATAATCCCTGCAGCTAACCCAATAGCTGCAGGGATATTTGTTTATAATATGTAAGGGTAATTTTAGATATTTGCACCGGACACCAAATACCCATATCATGAGAATTCGCAATCTTATTCCGGCCCTGGCCCTTCTTTCACTGCTGGCATCCTGCCAGAAAGAACTTGGTTTTGTTGAAGATGCAGAGAATAATGGCAATAATAACCCCGGTACTAATATTGATATTATTGGCACCTGGCGTTTTGCAGGAATATATGCCGTTACGGGTACCACAGCAGAATTTACGGAGAGCGGCATCAGTACCCGGATGGAAGCACAGTTGGAGTACACAGGTTCAAATAATATCGGCACCGTTACATTTACAAATAATCAGATGACAACCACTGGAGTTGGTTACGACGCCAATGGGACGATGCGTACACGTACTTATATCGGAGGAGTATTGATAGATGAGTCAACGGATCCGTTTGCTCAGAATACACCGCCAACCAGCAGTTCGGGTACTTATGTGCGTAATAGCAGTGACTCTATCACTCTTAGCCAGTCGCCATTCGATTATGATATGGGATCCGTGCCTCCGTTGGGTGATGTAGAAACCGGGGTAAAGTTTCGTAAGAGCAACGACACCCTCTACATGCAAATTCGTATGAATGATGATTTTACACTGCCCGATCCCACTACGCCCATGACCATGAAACTTTCGGTGTATAGCGAAGTGGCACTGGTTAAACCCTGACCTGGTTTAATTCTTTTTCGGACCTACTTCTACGAGCACATCATTATTGCCGCCGTTGCTGGTACATACATATACTTTTCCGGCAGGCGAAATACATATGTCACGCAGCCGGCCATACGTACCATTCAGATAAGTGGCACTACTATCAATAGCATTACCTGTTGTATTTAACTTTAACTGATACAGCCGCTGGTTTTTTAACGTAGCCAGCAGCAGCGAATTTTTCCATTGAGGAATCAGGTCGTACTGGTAATAATCAAGGCCGGCCGTAGCGATCGTGGGAGTCCAGGCGATTATAGGCTCTGCTACTTGCTGGCTGCTGCAAAATGAAGACTCGCTGCTCTCGTCACAAAAACCTTCTACATTGGGCCATCCATAATTGCGGCCTTTTTCAATGATATTTATTTCATCGTTACTGCTGGGGCCATGTTCGGAGCTGTATAAGCGTCCGTTGGCATATACCAGTCCCTGCGGATTCCGATGGCCCCATGACCAGTAGGGATTGCCCGGTTGGGGATTGTCTGCCGGTATGCTGCCATCCAGGTTCAGCCGAAGGATTTTTCCGTTGGGTGAACTGATTGTTTGAGCCAGGCTGGTATTGGAGGCATCACCCGTGCTGATAAATAGTTTATCGCCCACAATCAACAGGCGGCTGCCATTGTGAATACTGGCAGCTGCAATATCGTCCAGCAGGGTGGCAGGACTGCCAAGGGTTTGACTACTGGTGTTGTAGGTATAACGTACCAGCTTTTCGCGATAGTTACCGCCATTCATATAGTTATAGATCACATATACATACGGGGTAGAGCTGAAAGAAGGATGAAGGGCCATGCCCAGCAAACCACCTTCGCCATTACTAACCACATCGCTGATGGTAATAAGTGTACTGCGATTGCCGGTTTGCGGATCAAAGCGGCTGATACGTCCGCCACGTTCGGTCATCCATATATGATCGTCCGGCCCCCAGAGTATTTCCCACGGAAACTGCAGGTTGCCGGCTACCACACTGTCGCGCAAAGGCACCTGGCCAACCGGAGCAGGATTGTTGTTCGATTTGCTGCAGTATATGCCGGTCAGTAACGAAAGGCCGAGTAAGAAACCCAGGGTTTTGAGCGGGCTATGCATAAGTGTCAATTGTAGAAAAGTTGGTTCCAAAATCATGCCGCAGAAGTACGTTTTCGTGCGTTTACCGGCAACTACACTTGATATACCGAAAAATAACCGGGACGAACTACGAAAAACGGTAATTTTAATTTTATCAAAAACACTACACCATGAAAGGAGTCAAAAATCTGGGGATTTTAATCGTTGTAGCCGTATTGCTCATCTTTGGCGTTTGGGGCTGCTCCGGTTATAATGGTCTGGTAAAACAGGACGAAACTGTGAAGCAGGCCTGGAACAACGTAAATACAGAGTATCAGAAACGTGCAGACCTGGTAGACAATCTGGTAAATACAGTAAAAGGTGCTGCCAATTTCGAGCAGGAAACACTGACCAAGCTGGTTGAAGCACGTGCAAAAGCTACTTCGATCAATCTTACGGCCGATCAGCTCACTCCGGAGAATATGGCTAAATTTCAGGAAGCACAGGGCCAGATGTCTGGCGCGCTTAGCCGTCTGCTGGCTGTTGTCGAGAATTATCCTGACCTGAAGGCCAATCAGAACTTTTTGCAATTGCAGGGGCAGCTCGAAGGAATCGAAAACGATATCAGGAACTCTCGTCGCAGCTTCAACGAAACGATCAATACGTACAATACAAAAGTGCGTTCTTTTCCCATGAATCTGCTTTCCGGCATGTTTGGTTTCAAAGCCAAAGAAGGTTTCAAGGCCGATGAAGGTGCGGAGAAAGCGCCCAAGGTTCAGTTTTAATCCAGTAGCATGCGATCAAAAAAATCAGTTTACCTGCTCATAGCGGGAGTTGTAGTACTGTTGCTGATCTATGTGATGGTGGCCTACAATGGACTCGTGAAGAAAGAAGAACGCGTAAATCAGCAATGGGCCGAAGTGCAAAGCACCTATCAGCGCCGGCTCGATCTGATTCCCAACCTGGTCAATGTGGTAAAAGGCGTATCGGATTTTGAACAGGGTACGCTGGAAGAGATAGCTGCTGCCCGTGCCAAAGCTTTGAGCGGCTTGCAGTCAACCACTGTAAGCGGAGAAAACTATGCCGGGCAAACCCGGCTGCAGGATTCGCTGGCAGCTTCGGTCAACCGGCTGATAGTAGTGGTGGAAAGATATCCGGCTTTGAAGGGTACGGCTGCTTATTCAGGCTTACAGACACAGCTCGAAGGCACGGAACGTCGTATTAAAATTGCACGCCAGGATTTCAACGCAGCCGTAGCGGAGTATAACACATCCGTTCGCAGCAGTGCTACCGGACTGGTCGCCCGTTTATTTGGATTTAAGGTAAAAGAAGGTTTTACGGCCGATGCCGGATCGGATAAAGCCGTTGAGATAAAATTTTAAATAAAGCCAGTGTTTTCCTTTTTCCGTAAAAGAAAATTTTTCAGCGATGCTGAACAGGCGCTTATCCTGAACGCAATCCGCGAAGCCGAAACGCGCACAAGTGGTGAGGTTAGGGTGTTTATAGAAAGCCGTTGCCGCTTTATGGATGCTATTGACCGGGCCGCCGAAGTATTCTTCCGCCTCGAAATGGATGAGACCGCCGATCGCAATGCCGTGCTTGTATATGTAGCTGTAAAAGATCACCAGATGGCGGTATTTGGCGATAAAGGTATTCATGAACGTGTAGGCACCGATTTCTGGAATGCAGAGATCGCCAGGATGATGGAGATCTTTAATAAAGACAATATCGCCCGGGGCATTGCCGCCTGCGTGGAAGATATTGGCCAGGCACTGCACCAGCATTTCCCTTACGATCGTGATACCGATAAGAATGAATTACCCGACGACATAGTTTTCGGAAAATGATTTTCATGAAAAAAGTTTTACTGATATGTTTTCTCCTGGTCAGCCTGGGCAGCTTTGCCCAGATTGAAAAGGCGATTCCTGAAAAGCCCAATCCTCCGCGTCTCGTTAATGTATTTGTTCCCGGCTTTCTCACCGCAGAACAAACAGCTGCGCTGGAGGCCAAGCTGATCGCATACGATGACAGCACTTCCAACCAGATTGCTATTGTAGTAGTCGATGATCTCAAAGGCTACAGCGCGGGCGACTATGCCACAGCACTGGGGCGTAAGTGGGGGGTAGGAAATAAAAATTTCGACAACGGCGTGGTACTGCTCGTGTCAACCGGTGGTGGCGACGGCAATCGTGATGCTTTTATCGCACCCGGCTATGGCCTCGAGGGGCGTGTTACGGATCTGCTGGCTCAATCCATTGTAGACAATGAAATGATTCCCGATTTTAAAGCGGGCAATTATTACCGCGGGCTCGACCAGGCTGTAGATGCAATAATGAAAGCTGCAGAAGGGCGATATAAAGCCCCGGCAGGCTATGGCAGCCGTAAAGGAAAAGGAATGAGCCCGCTGCTGATCATCATTATCGTGATTGTACTGATTGCGCTCTTCAGCGGTGGTGGCGGTGGTGGTGGATACATGTCGCGCCGTGGTTACCGAGGCTGGACTGGCGGATGGATAGGCGGTGGCGGTGGCTGGTCAGGCGGCGGAGGCGGAGGTGGTTTTGGTGGCTTCGGCGGCGGCGGCTTTGGTGGCGGTGGAGCAGGAGGGAAATGGTAAGCGTTCAATGTGCTAATTTGCTAATGTGGAGAATGTGCTAATGGATATTCTGATTAGTTCCTTTATATATAGATGAACCGTATTAGGGAGTTATTAGGAATAAAAAGAGGTTGTATCAAAAATAAACGAAGGCCCTGAGAATAGCTTAAACACCTACCAGTCTCCATCAGGCACCCGAATAAAAAAAGGCTGCCTCATACTTTTGAGACAGCCTCTTTTTATTCTCTGTTACTATTACTTTTACTAATCACATTCGTTGACTGTTCTATCATTAGCACATTCTCCACATTAGCAAATTAGCACATTGAATCAAAATCCTTTCCGCATTGCTTCCGGCAGTTTCGACTTCAGGTAGTCGATCTGTTGCTGAATATCGGAGTTGTTGGGATCGGCTTTGAGGGCATCATTCTTACTGCGCAGAATGCCCTGCAGCAACTGTCCATTAATAAACATATCGGTTTGTGTACGGTATGCTTCGGGTATGGCATCGCGGAATTTGATGATTTCATCCACACCCCATTTGAATTTTTCTGTGTTTTTAATAATGCTCAGGTAGTCGGCCACATTTCCAATGGCATCAAACTTTGACTGTGCCACAGGCATAGCAGCAAATTCGCCTATTACCTGGTCGGCCAGACTTTCGTCACCGGTTTTGATGATTTGGCCGAGGATGGCCGATTTGAGTGCTCCTTTGCTGGGCTGTTTATTCAGTTCACGGGCAATGTTCAGCGCACCCGCTTCATCTACATCGCCCAGCGCGTTTAATGCGGCGCCGGCAACATTGTACGAAGAGTCGCGGGTAGCCTTACGGAACAGCTCAGTGTATTCATTTTTCTTATAATCGCGCAACTGGTCAATGGCAGAGGCCCGTACCAGCGAAGAAGGGTCGCCGGTAGCCAGTTTGGCCAGTATGGGTTCGGCAGCTGTTTTGATTGCATCCTTTTTCATATCCAGGCGGTTGATGGCCAGCCTGCGGAGTTCTGCAAACCGGTCATTGCAGGCTTTGCGCATCAGTTCAGCGGCTTTTGCATCACCCTGGTTACGTGCTGCAAATTCTATAGCCTCGCGGCGGTCCATATAATTACCCGCATATGTATACTGGTGAATATAGTTGTCGAGATTCTTATTGTCTTTCTTTTGCCACAGGAGGATTTTGTCTCCGTCCACATTTACCAGATCAGGATGTTTGCTGTAATTGAAGGTGAAGGTGTCGGTAGCATTTTTTGCCCATACCGCATACCGCGTTTTTTTGCTGCCTTCATATACATCTATATTGACAGGGAGGGTAAACAGTTTTCCTGACTTCTGTGTCTGCCGGATGATCACTTTTACTTTTCCCGCGGCATCGTCATATACATAGTCTATTTCAACCGAAGGGTTGCCATGGTCAAAATACCACTGGTTGAAGAACCAGTTGAGATCGCGGCCTGTCACATCTTCAAGCGCAATGCGCCATTGATGGGCTTCGGCAGATTTGAAGCGATAGGTAGTCAGGTACACATTCATAGCTTTGAAAAAAGCATCATCTCCCACAAAGTTGCGTAGCATATGCAGAATGCGGCCGCCTTTCTGGTAGCTCACTGCATCAAACATGTCTTCGCGGTCTTTATAATAGAAACGTACCAGGTCTTTATTCTGGCTGCCACTCATAAGGTAGCCCTGCAGTCCCTGGTAGTTTTCTGCATCACCGGCATCTTTGCCGTATTTATATTCAGCCCAGAGCGTCTGGCTGTAATCAGCAAATGATTCATTGAGGGTAAGGTTGCTCCAGCTTTCTGCTGTTACGTAATCGCCAAACCACTGGTGAAACAGTTCATGGGCGATGGTGCCCTCCCATATATTATCATCTACCAGCTCGCGGGCATCCTGCTGTGCAGTTTCCTGGTGTATGGTAGCAGTCGTATTTTCCATAGCGCCGGCTACATAATCACGTCCGGTGATCTGTGAATATTTGATCCAGGGAAAATCCACACCCGTGATTTTGGAGAAATAAGTCATCATTTCAGGGGTATTGCCAAATATTTTTTTGGCTACTCCGGCATATTCCTTCTCTACATAATAGTTTACCTCTTTGCCGCGCCAGCTGTCTTTGATAACAGCATATTCACCTACACCCAGGAAGAAGAGGTAGGGCGAATGGGGGAGGTCCATTTTCCAGTAATCCGTACGGGTACCATCAGCATTCTTCTTTTGCGACATCAGTTTACCATTGGAGAGAGTCACATATTTATTGTCGACAGTAACCGATAATTCTTCTGTTGTTTTCTGCGCCGTTTTGTCGATGGTGGGGAACCAGGCAGAGCTGGACTCGGTTTCGCCCTGTGTCCAGATCTGTGTAGGTTTTTTCTTGTCTTCGCCTTTGGGATTAATAAAGTACATGCCTTTGATGCCCAGCATCTGGTCGTTGGCATATTTCTTTTCAAACTCATCGGGCTTGGCTATATAGTCAATGTAGATGGTGTATTTCTCACCAGCTTTATAGGTCTTGTCGAGCTTAATCCTTATTTGCCATTCATCGTAGGTAAATGGCAGTACCTGTTGCTGAGTGCCCTTTACCAGTGCCACTTTTTTCAATTCCATCCCCTTCGCATCGAGCGTGAGAGAATCGGTCGCATAAAAATGGGGCTGCAGCGTAATCCACGCTTTGCCATAGAGCCATGATTTGCTGAAATCGGGTTTTACATCAAGTTTGGTATGCACCAGGTCGTTGATGCGGGTGGCCGTGGCGCGGTATTCTTTTTTCCAGGAGGTATCCCGGGCTTCTCCGGGAGCCTGGGCCAGCAGGCTCCCGGTAAACAGGCTGAGGCCGATAAGGCTTAAGAAAATCTTCTTCATATTCAGAATTTAAGTCAGCAAATGTAGGATATGCACTCAGCTAAGTGAGTGAAAATGTATGAATGGTGAGCCTTTTAACAAGTCATTGTAGCGTTATTTCAGTTATTTTTGAACCAGCCAACATCAGCCAAATGAATCGATTGATAACCCTCCTGTTTATTTTGTGTACACTGCCGGCTGCCGCGCAAAAGGATTACTTTGTCTATATCCAGGCCGATGCAGAACAGCCTTTCTTTGTCAGGCTCCAGGAGCGTAATTATGCTTCTGCCAGCAATGGTTACCTCATTCTTCCCGGGCTGAGGGATAGCGTCTATAATCTTGCTGTTGGTTTTCCAAACGGCAAGTGGCCGGAACAGCGGTTTAGTGTGCGTATAGCCGGGCGTGATCGTGGTTTTTTGCTCAAACAGTTTGAAGGCAGTGGATGGGGGTTATTTGATATGCAAACGCTGGCAGTGATTCAGGCAGAAAAGAGGGAGGAGGAGGTAAATCCGAAGCCGGTCAGCAATGAAAAGGTTTCGCCCTTTACCGATGTGCTGGCAAAGGCGGCAAACGATCCTTCACTCCGGGAGCGTAAACCTGTGCCGGCAGCTGTACCTAAAGAAACACCCAAAAAGCCGGTAGCCGACTCGTCCATGGCCATCACAAAGCCAGCAGAGAAGATAATAGCAGAACCGGAAAAACAATCTTTACCAGTGATGAACGATACAGGCTATATCAGTAAAACTGTTGTCGTCACACAGGATACTTTGGTGGTTGACCGGAAAACAGATGGTGCGATTGCCACTCCTGCAAAGGATACCGTGGTTGTCGAAAATGTGACTATTACTATTATTAAGGAGGAGCCGGAGCCACCCGGACCTGTCAGGCAGGATACTGTTATAAAAACTCCGGCAGCCGATAAACCAGTAGCGGAAAAGAAAGAAGTTGCAGAGCAGCAGGCTGCGGTTGTAAATCCAGCGCCACTTGTGCCCTCACAGGTTATCCGCCGCTCGGAGAGCAGTACTTCGGAAGGCTTTGGACTCGTGTATACAGATCAGTATGCCGATGGACATATTGATACGATTCGTATCCTGATCCCCAACCAGCGCAACCTCCTCCGGTCTGAGGAGCGGCCGGGTGACCGCCGGTTTCTGGACGATATATCTACCCAGGGAGGCAGTGATAGTGTAAAGACGCAGAAGCAGGGCAGTTGTACTGCGGTAGCCAGTGAGAATGACTTTTTGCAGTTGCGCAAGAAGATGGCGGCACAGAAGGCCGACGATGCCATGATTGCGGAAGCCCGTAAGGCATTTAAAGTAAAATGTTACACAGTTAAGCATATCCGCAACCTGGGAGTGTTGTTTTTGAATGACGCCGCCCGGTTCCAGTTTTATGAAGCCGCTTATGCGCGGGTTGCTGATCCCGCTGTTTTTGAAAGCCTGGGGGCTGAGTTAAAGAATGAGTATTATAACCGTCGTTTCCAGGCCCTGATGGGCCATTAGACAGGTGACTGACTGGCCGGCATATGCACTATTTTATTTAATCAGGGATTTTGATGGCAAGGTATTTTTTGGAAGTGGCTTATAAAGGCACAGCTTACAGTGGTTTTCAGACCCAGGAGAATGCCATTACCGTGCAGTCGGAAGTGGAACGTGCGCTGCAGGTACTGGAGCGTCGCCAGATAAAGCTGACCGGTTCTTCGCGTACGGATGCCGGCGTGCATGCCCGGCAGAATTTTTTCCATTTCGATACAGAGGCAGGGCTTCATCACCAGTTCATATATAAGATGAATGCGATTCTCCCGGCTGATATTGTTATCCGTGGTTTATATAAAGTAGGATCCGAGGCGCATGCACGCTTCGATGCCGTGACACGGGAGTATAAGTACTTTATATATGGGCAGAAGGATCCGTTTCTGGCAGACAGGGCTTATTTCTTTCCTTACCGGATAGACAGGGAGGCTTTGCGGGAAGCGGCAGCCATATTAAAAGAGTATACAGACTTTACCAGTTTCTCTAAACGTAATACGCAGGTGAAGACCTTTCTGTGCAGGATAGATGTATCGGAATGGATAGAGGAGGGGGGATGCCTGGTGTATCATGTAGTGGCTAACCGGTTTTTAAGGGGAATGGTGAGGGCGCTAACGGCAACTATGTTGCAGGTGGGGCGTGGAAAGCTGGATACAGCGGGATTTAGAGCTATTATCGAGGCAAAAGATTGTACTTCAGCTAGTTTTGCAGTGCCTGCGCATGGTTTGTTTTTGGAAAGGGTCGTATTTCCGTATGAGTTGGAAGGAGGCGGGTAAACTTTTTTTAGGCCTGTAATCCTTATCTGGTGCGGGGTTTGGGTTATTTCGGTGAAATACTTTCAAAAAAGATTTGGCAGGAACCAATTCACCCCTATCTTTGCACCCCCGCACACAAAACGGGTTAGTTCTCTGAAAGTTGTGATACTGAAGGCAGATAAAAAAAGATGAAAAAGTTTCAGAAAAAATTTGTCAGTAATCAGCAAACACTTACCTTTGCAACCCGTTCATAACGGACTAGTTCTCTGATAGTTGTGATGCTGAAAGCAAATAAAAAACTGAAAAAAAGTGATGAAAAAATTTGCCGGTAATTAGTAATCACCTACCTTTGCAACCCGCTTCAAACGGGTTAGTTCTCTGAAGGTTGTGAAACTGAAAGCTGGTAAAAAAAGGAAGAAAAAGTGAAAGAAAAATTTGCCAGTAATTGACAAAGGCTTACCTTTGCAATCCGCTCCGAAAAAAAGGAGTCAGTTCTTCACAAAACAAGTTGATTTTCAAACCAAAAGCTTCTGAAAAATTCTAAAAAAATTCGAAGAAAAATTTGGTAGAAATAAAAAGACTCTTACCTTTGCACTCCCAATCGAAAATGGGGCAGCTGGTAAAACAGCTGAAGCGAAAATAAAGCGTCTAAAGATCTTTGAAAGTTGGGAAACAATAGCACTTCTTTCTGGTAGCCACCGGAAAGAAACCAAAAAGGTAAGTCAAAGCGAAATAAATTCGATTTGACACGTTAATTAAAAGTTTTCGCAGTTTACTGCGAATAACACTTTGAAGTTAAATGTCAGTATCAAACATCATTTACAATGGAGAGTTTGATCCTGGCTCAGGATGAACGCTAGCGGCAGGCTTAATACATGCAAGTCGAGGGGCAGCAT
>JAGODE010000310.1 GCA_017998385.1 Chitinophagaceae bacterium
CAATAAATACAATATAAGGTTTGTTGTTATAATTAATACGTATGCGACCATCAATACCGGCATCAGGAGCTTTTTGCGCTTCCGCGTCAATTCCTGCCTGCTGCAGCTTTTCCAGCGCTTCATCTATTATTACCTGCTCTTTCATGTTTATAAAAATACCCATTTTATTATTCGTAAACAAATATAATTTATAAACAAAATACGACCGCAATAATATATTTTTTTATAAAATACAGATAATGAATTCATTATAAAATATATTGACCGGAAAACTTTATGGTCTATACGTCTCTGAATGACCGAACATTTCAGAACCTGATGAGCAACCTTGATCCCTAGGCGAATGTTGCTCAGATATCCTGTATTATTATGTATTAATTGTTGAATCCTCAGTTGTAAGACGGAATATATTAATGGCCATGACCTTAGGAAACAATCTACTCTTTTTCTTTAGCGCACTGGGAGCATTTAACGGTTTTATTGCCGGCATCTACTTCCTTTGCTTTACGGCAAAGAAAACGTTGTCCAACTACTTACTGGGCGCTTTGCTGATTGTACTGAGTATCCGCGTTGGCAAATCTGTCGCTTATTTTTTCGACTACGATTTATCGCGCAATATCCTGCAGCTGGGATTGACGGCCTGCCTTTTTATAGGTCCATTTCTTTACTTCTTTGTAAAAACAGAAATGAAGCAGGTGCGGCAACTGCCGGCGTCCTGGCGCACGCAACTGCTGGCCTGGGCTGCCGTGATCGCTATCGGGGGACTTCTATTTCCTTACCAGCGTTATCCGCAGTATTGGGGAGCTTATATCGTACCGGCCATCTATCTGCAATGGGGAATCTATACCGGTCTGGCGATAGTGACTGTAAAACCACTGTTGGAAAAGATCAGCACCCGCGAAAAACTGAAAGCCTTCGAAAAATGGATACTCGCTATCTGCGCCACGGTGCTGTTGATATGGGCCGCCTATGTGTGGGCTTATGCCGGCATTACTAAAGGCAGTTATATTTCGGGGCCGCTTTATTTTTCGCTGATTCTCTATGTGGTCATATTTATCCTGCTTTATCGCAAAAAAGCCAGCGACCTGTCGTCATTGGCCGGCCAGAAGTATGGCGACAAAAAGCTCGATGGGGAAGAGGCCAAACGGATTCTTGCACAATTGCAGCAGGTCATGCTGGAGAAAGAACTTTTCCGTAATCCCACTTTGAAGCTGGGCGACCTGGCCGGTGAGATCAATGTCCCCGGTCATCAGCTGTCGCGGATACTGAACGACAGCCTCCAGAAAAACTTTACCCTTTTTGTCAACGAATACCGCATCGATGCGGCCTGTAAAATGCTGTCGCAGCCAACAAATTTCACCATCGAAGCCGTTGGCGACGAGGTGGGATTCAATTCAAAGTCGACTTTCTTCGCTGCCTTCAAAAAAATTAAAGGGTTGACTCCCAATGCGTATATCCGGCAAACTACTCCGGATTTGTAAATCCGTACCAATGTCGGGGTGGCTTTAACAGCCCCGAAAAACAAGAAACTGCATCTTTGGCTAAACCCTTTTTTACATGAAAAAGATAGCCTTGTTGCTGAGCTTATTTGCTGCCTCTTTTACTGCATTTTGCCAGGATACTCCCGCCGAACGAGAACTGATCGGGAAGACAATTGAACTCTATTTCGATGGCTGGGCCACCGGCGATACCACTAAACTCGGGAAGGCCATGCATGCGACCTGCCACCTCAAAAACTACAGTGCAGGCAAATTCACTCAGTATACGAGAAGCGAATACCTGGCTTTATTTAAACCACATCCCCGTCCACGAAATCTGCAGACCCGGCTCGTAAGCCTGAGCATCACCAACAATATGGGGAGTGCAAAAGTGGAGATCAGTACCGAAAGAGACCTGTTTACAGATTATTTCAACCTGATGAAAACGGATGAAGGTTGGTTCATTGCAGATAAAGTGTCTACCCGCACCCCACATATCACAGGCGATGCGGTAGCCGGCAGAAAGATCGATTCGCTCTTTGCGTCCTATAATTTGCAGACCCCTGGTGCGGCCGTGGCGGTGGTGAAGGATGGCAGGGTGATTTTTCAGAAAGGCTATGGCATGGCCGACCTCGGGCATAATATTCCCATCACCGCTCAAACGGTTTTTAATATAGCCTCGGTATCGAAACAGTTTACGGCCTTTGCCACTTACCTGCTGGCCGGCGAGGGCCGAATCTCGCTCGAAGATGATGTACGGAAATATATCCCCGAGCTGCCCGATTACGGAACCGTGATCCGGATAAAACATTTGCTGGCGCATACCAGCGGCTTAAGAGACCAGGCAGCCATCAGCTCACTGGCCGGAAACCGCCAGGGAGATATCTCCACCACAGCACAGGTGCTCAAATTAGCCGTACGGCAAAAGAAATTAAATTTTACACCGGGCACCGCATTTGGTTATTGCAATACCGGCTATACGCTGCTGGCAGAGATCATACAGCGGGTAAGTGGTCAGTCATTTGCAACGTATACAAACGAGAAAATATTCCGGCCACTCGGCATGAACAACACACAATTTTGTGACAACCACGAAGCTGTGGTAAAAAATAAAGCGGCATCTTACGAGCTTGTCAATGGTGTATATTACAATAAGCCATTAAATACGTCCAATCCGGGCCCCTCGGGTTTGCTTACTACGGTAGAGGACCTCACAAAGTGGATATTGAATTTTGAAAAGCCTGTCGTTGGAACACCTGCCCTGATAAAAGCATTCAACGAAGTTTCCTGCCTCGACAATGGCAATAAAGTCGTCTTGCGTATACTGGGCAATAGCGACACGGTATTTCATGCCAAAGGACAGAACCTCAGCAAGTATAACGGAGTTGACATGATCACGCATGGAGGCCATACAGCTGCTTTCCGCACATTTATGGGGCGGTTTCCCGGCGAGCACCTGGCCATCATCGCGCTCAGCAACGATGAGCATAATGAACAGCTCAATGCACGCTGGCAGATTGCTGACTTCTATATAAAAGACAAGCTGAAAGAGGAAGTGCCGGTTATAAATGCACCGATTTCCGCCGCAACGAAACCAACCGTCAGGTATGCCGCCAACCTGAAAGACTTTACAGGGGAGTATTATAGCGATGAACTGGCTACCAGTTACCGGTTCATCGTTCGTGGCGAAACACTTATTATGATTCACCTGCAACTAAACGACATTGAACTAAATCGTACGGGCGATAATAGCTTTTCAGGATCCGGACCGGAAACCTTTGCCTTTGAAATGGAGTTTCTGCGAAATGAGAAACGCGCAGTAACCGGTTTTTCTATTTCTAATTTTGGAGCAAAGAATGTAAAATTCACGAAGGTGAAATGATTACCGCTGATCAGGAGTATGAATTGGGCAAGCTGCCAGGCTATGAAATAAATGCTCCTCTATTCATGCTTTGCTAATAGCAGTGGTTATATGTATGTTTATTATTTGAATGTAAAGAATAAAAGCCGGATTGTTGGCCCGTTTTCGAGCACGTATCCGGCTTTTTTTCTGTCATAGGGAAATTCGATTGGAGTCTCAATATCGTTGCACAATATGGAAAATAAATCTGCGCGGTTCGCCTGTGACGCCAGCAGCCTCTCTTCTTTTTTTCATGGCATCTGATTTATAATAGGCAAATGCTCTGGCTGTGTCTGAAAGTGCAGTTACGATAGTTACTTTTTTATTATTATCAGCATCGTGGCCAATTATTCTTGTCAGAATACCATTATCAATTCGTTCCTGCTTTCCTTCTTCAAAATTCTTTTCCCATACGCCCCAATCCTTAATAGCAAAACTTGCCAGTGATCTCGGTAAAGAACCGATAGCCGCCGTGTCCTGCCAGGTAGCCAGTAAAAAATAGCTGCTAACGGTACCGGTAACGCCTCCTTTTTGCATGGCTTTTTTGAGATCCGCACTGTTGGCAAATGCCTTTGCCCTGGTCATATCATCTGCCCGCATAGCTACTAGTACCATGTTGCTGTCATTGAGCCCACGTCCAATCACATAATTGTGCAGGCCGCTTTTGAGTCTCGATGAATCATGGGCATCATAATTCTGCTTCCATTTGGAAAAATTCATCACTTTATGCATGATCACTACCATGTTTTCGGGTGTGGTGATAATGGTGTTGGGAACTGTGGGCTGCACTACTTCTGTGGGCGGAGCTGTGTTTTTTTCTGGCTCTTTCTTTTTCTCTTTACAGGAAGTAAAGAGCGTGAAAGTAAATACGCAGAGCAACAGGCTGCTAAGTGTTAGCTTTTTCATTGTTTGTTTTTTGAAGTCAATAAGTTATTGATGTGCGGTGGCTAATCAAGAAATGTTCCCTCTTCGTTAAGTTTTGCACGGATTCGTTTACTGCCATTCTGTAATATGAGCTTATAATCTCTTTTGGCACCATTGGCGTCTTCGTAAGTCACCAGGTAAATGTCTTTTGAAATAGACCAGTTCGGATATCTTTTTCCTACAGCTTTTGTAATGGCGGGGGGAAGGGGTATGTTTTTATATCGTTCAGCTGTACGTAACAATTTACCATCCTGGTCGTAAACGGCAAGTACGAACCCTTCCGGCAGATAAAAAGAAACATAATAAGTGACGTTGTCGTCATCATAGTATTCTGATTTTTTTATATCATATTCCGCAGCTTTTCTTTCCAGTAGTTTTACCGGTGGAGGCATATCCTTGTTATCTACTGCTCTCAGATATTTATAGGTATTTGCAATGACTTTTACTTCCGGCAATGTTTTTTCATCCTGAGCAATGGCGGGTGTAGCCGATACCGCAACCAAAATGCCAAGTAGGAGGACTAGTTTAACTTGTTTCATTTTTTCTCTTTTTTGATATTAAAAAGTAAGTTACTGGCAGTAAAGGTATTTTCCCGTTATACGGGGAAACAATGATGGCGGTCAATATTATCTGTGAGGGGTATCACATGATCGATCACTCAAAAAGAATAGATTGCTGTTAATTACTGCAAAAGACTGGTAAATAGAAAAGTGTGCGAACCATGGCAAATCTTCATTATGCTTCAGCTACCGCGG
>JAGODE010000311.1 GCA_017998385.1 Chitinophagaceae bacterium
CATTTATCCATTTAAATATCATTACAAACAGCAGGAATATCGCGGCAAACCCGAGGTGTACACGCTGCCGAATGCGTTTCTTCTTCTCATCTGTCCATTCGGGCCGGCGCTGAATACCCAATATATCGATACAAAAAGAGGAAGTGAGTGCCGTGATAGCACCATCTGCACTGGGAAACAGGGCAGAAATCAGCGCTATGATAAAAATTACAGACACGATCGGAGGCATATATTTCAGTGCCATCACCGGAAACAACCTGTCTGCAGTGGCATCATTGTCCTCCAGCATCCACTTTGTCACTTCTTTTCCATTTTCTACAACAGTGGTATAGTGCGCTCCCAGGCTTTCGCTATACATATATAACAATCCGCCCAGTACGAGAAACAACAGGATCACAAAAAGCATGATCACACTGAGGGTAATCACATTTTTCTGTGAATCCTTCAGCGTACGAACCGAAATATTTTTCTGCATCATCTCCTGATCCATGCCCGTCATCGTAATGGTTATAAATGCACCTGCCAGTATCTGCTTTAGAAAAAACATTTTACTGTTGGGATCGGAAAAGAATATCTGCGAATACCCCTTTTCGCCCATATTCGACAATGCCGAACCCAGACTCATATCCATCTGGTTGAGAATATACACCACACAAACCACCAGTCCCGTGAGCATAAAAGTAGTCTGTAAGGTATCTGTAAACACAATCGTCTTTACCCCGCCCTCATAGGTATACACCAGTATCATAATGAGAATGATAAGTGTGGTGACCCAAAAGGGGATAACAAAACTGAATGAAGAAAAAATGCTATCCTGCAAAATCTTCACCACGAGGTATAATCGCGCGGTAGCGCCCAAGGTGCGTGACAGGATAAAAAATGAAGCGCCTGTCTTATAGGAACGAAACCCAAAGCGGGTGCTCAGGTAATTGTAAATAGAGGTGAGATTGAGCCGGTAATACAGCGGTAGTAATACAAATGCAATGACCAGGTAACCTATAAGATAACCCAGTGTGATCTGGAAATAGGCAAATCCTTCGCGGCCCACACCGCCGGGCACACTTACAAAGGTGACGCCAGAAAGTGAGGTACCGATCATGCCAAATGCTACCAGCATCCAGTTGCTGTTTCGGTTGCCGATAAAGAAAGAGTCGTTATTGGAATTGCGCGACGTATACCAGGCTACAACAAGTAACAGTAAAAAGTAACCTACTACAAAAGAAACCAGGAGGCCTGCAGACATAATTATTTTTTTATAAAGAAATAAAAGGAGCTACAGCATTTTTTTGAAGGTAGCCAATTTTATATTCCCTTTGCAGCAAAAATACACGCTATGGCTATACAATCGCTTGCGGTTTTTTGCGGGTCCAAAGACGGTAATAACCCCATTTATATTCAGCACACACTTGCGCTGGGTCAGTTACTGGCCAATGCCGGTATCACCGTCATATATGGCGGTGGCAGCGTAGGCATCATGGGAAAAATTGCGGACGAAGTGATGCATCATGGCGGGAAAGTGATCGGCGTAATACCGCAGGTGCTTGTAGACTGGGAGCGGCAGCACAACGCCATTTCCGAACTGCTGGTAGTAGACAATATGCATACACGCAAAAAGAAAATGTATGAACTCAGCGATGCAGCTATCATCCTGCCCGGCGGGTTTGGCACACTCGATGAATTATTTGAAATGGTAACCTGGAATCAGCTCTCCATACACGATAAGAAGATTTTTATCCTTAACTCCGATGGATTTTATAACCATCTGCTTGCACATATTGAACAAATGCATGCTGCAGGTTTCCTTTACGAAACCGCCTATAAGCGGCTGATTATCCTTAATACACCGGCTGAGCTGCTTCCCCACCTGTCAACATCGTAGATCAGCGGCCACCCTGAAAGAGAGGTACCTGTATACCAGCCCGTATTACAGGAATCGAACGGCCATAGGCATCCGTATACGGCGAATACTGCTGATTGAGCACATCAAATAAAACAGCGAGATAGAAAAAGGGCTGCCCGCTACCGGGATAACGGTTCGTAGAATAACCTGCTCCCAACAGCAGACTGTTGGCCCCCTGCGTAGCGGATGTAGAAGATCCGCCGCCATTAGGAATATATTTCTGCTTAATAAAGTTATGTTCTATCTGTGCCTGGGCAAACAGAAAACGTATGGGATACAGGCGTGTAAAGGCGCCACCACCATACATAGACTGGCGCAGCCGGTCATTAAACTCATATACATCCCGGTAAGACGTATAGATATAATTGACGACTAATCCTGCATCAATCCAGTCGGCAATGCTGTACCCCAGCATTGGATTGGCACCCATCTGAAAAGTATTGTTGGAAAAACCCAGAGAGATGCTACCCCCGGAAAATAACCGGTCTTTGCTAAAACCACCTCCTCCATTTTCATCCTGCGCCTTTAGCTGTTGTGTCAGTACTAAACAACCAATCAGGATCATTGCCGCAAGACGTGTCATTCTGTTTATCATGATGCTATTTTTCGATTTCCATTAATTCTGCTTCGTTCAGTTGCAGCATTTCAGCAATACGCCGTTTTAGTGGCAGCTGTGCCAGCATATTGCCGATCATAACCGCTGAAAATGCCATAAAAACAAATTCACCGGTCAGCAAAAACAGGATACATCCAATTGCCACCGGCAGTTCACAGGCAGCCAGGTATTTTGTGAGCCCCTGCATATACAGTTGCAGTCGGGCTACCAGGCTTCCTCCTTCGTTGACAGCTTTGTTTGTTTTCTGCAACATTCCCTTTTTACCGATGACCAAAGCTCCGCCGCAAAGCAGAAAAAAAACAACTCCCTGCCAGGTCCGGTATTCTTTCCATTCGGGTTTGAACGGACCATATACCTGGTTGATCACCAAGGCTACCAGTACAAAAACAAGAGCTCCTGTTACAATAGCAATAGCCAGCACTTTGGCACCCTTCCAGATATCCTTTGGCCGGACAGAACTTTGCGTTTCTTCCATATCAGTATAGGTTGGTTTATAAGAGGTAAAAATCGGTAAAAAAATGAGTTATTTCTCCATTACCTTTTGAATAATGCTCATTTTAACTTTCCCTCAGAAAATGCGGAGTAAAATCAGCGCTCGTCAGTACAATTTAAAAGTAGGACAACGGGCCTCACGCGGGGTGCCTCTATATGCATCTATCACACCTGTTTTTACCAGTGAAAACTCCAGTGCACCGCGCGAGTTATTATAATTGCGCAGTGTAGACACGGTGGCATCATAGGTAAAAGTAAATACATAATCTTTCAACCCGAGCCCAACCATGGGAATCACCGCATCTGAACTGCGGTAGTATAAGCCGGCAATCAGGATATTCTGTCCATCGCCGGACAGGTTATAATGTACATTGGTACCAATCAGCCATTCGTATGACTTAGCCTGCAGGCTGAAATAAGAATTGGGGTTAATGATCACCTGATCATTGAGCTTAAAGCTGCCATTAATAAATGCGGTATGGCGTACGGGAATACGATTATCAATGCCGTTTTTTTCACTGAAAAAAGATTCACGTGGCCGATTGATATGCATGGTGGAAAAACCTGCATTGAAATAAGTATTCTCGTCGGGAAAATAAGCGTAGTTGAGTCCGGCCTGGAGATCGAGGTAGCTGATATTGGTACGATCCAGCTGCGGAGCCTGCCCTATATTATGTGAGTCAAAAAATTCTCCATTCCACTGACTGGGAAAAGTGAGATTCGTTGTATTGATACGCTTGTTGGCCCAGCCGGCATTAAAACCAAGTGTGACAAGGCTGCCAAGACCAAGCATTTGGTGGTAGGCAACTGATCCATATACCTTAGTCGAAGTGAGGTTACCACTGCCTGCTACATCCCGCAACAGTACACCGCCCACACCCAGCCAGCTATTGTCGCGTTGCGCCACCTGCACATCGCCATAAGCACTCATGGTTTTATAGGGTACCTGCATTACAGACGACCACTGATTGCGGTAATTTACACCGAGCCTGTAATCACCCTCGGGCATAAACCCTGTATTGGCCGGGTTGGTCAAAAGAGGTGAGTTCATGAACTGGGAAAAATGGAGATCTTGTGAAAAAGCCACAGGCATGCTCACCCATATTATTGCGGTCAGTATAACAATCTCTCTAAGCTGTTTCATAAATCCTCCTTTTCACTTTTAGACACCTGCAGATTACCTGATCAAAGTAATATCGCCTTTCTTCGTCGCCTTTGTTCCGTCAAAAAATTCAACATCCAGCGTATAGGCATACACATCCATGGGCTGCACCACTCCCTTCACTCTTCCATCCCAGCCCTGCAGCGGATTATTTGTTTCAAACACTTTCTGACCCCAGCGGTTCCAGATGATAAAACGCATTTTAGCAATGCCAAATCCTTTTACCATAATGCGGCTGTTGATATCGCCGCTATTGGGTGTAAACGCATTGGGCACATCCAGCGCAGGTACTACAATAGCACTGACCGGCTCACAGAGCGTATCGCTGCATCCGCTTTCGTTAAAAGCAATAAGACATACATTGAATTTGCCGGTTGCGTTGAACTGGTGCGTGATATTATCTCGGGTGGTGGTTTCCAGAATAGTACCATCACCAAAATCCCATTTAAAACGTGTGGCATTGAGTGATGAGGTATTGGTAAAGACATGAGGTGTATTCACCACAGGTGTTACAGGACTATATACAAAGTTGGCGGTGGGCTTTTGGAAAACATTGATTGTACCGAATACAGTGTCTCTTACATTACAGGTATTGGGATCAATCACAATAAGCCGGACGGTATAGGTACCCGGCGTGGCGTACAGATGGGTAGGATTAGCAAGTGCCGACGTATTGGAAGAGCCCGAAGCCGGATCTCCAAAGTCCCATTCAAAGGTTTGTCCACCCGTACCGGTATAGGTAAATGCTACATTATCGGGTGCACAACCAACCGGCGGCGCATCAAAACTGGCATCTACATTGGCCGATACACGTACCACAACCTGAATAGAATCGGGGTTATTACAATAGCTGGTATCATTCAGAATCAGCCATGCATTAT
>JAGODE010000054.1 GCA_017998385.1 Chitinophagaceae bacterium
ATACCCTTCATCTTTCATAAATAAAATTCCTCCCCTTCCGAATACTTCAATTAACCGCTATTTCACTTTTGCCGGAGCGTATCTGCTAATATTTTCAGCAGCTTATGCAGCTGCTAAACCGGGTGCCCCGCCGATGGCGGGGCTACTTCCCAGCTATCAGCTGTTGAAAGGCAGCACCGCCTTTCCACGATTTAATTTGTTTCTCCCTTCTTAAAGCTTCTTTTTTTGTGGCAAACGCTTCAAATAATACCAGCCGGAAAGGAATACGATGAAGCGTGGAGCGCTGTAACCCGGCATTATGAAAACGAAGACGCGTTTCCACATCGGCAGTAAAGCCAATATAGTAGCCCTGATCTTTCAGGGTTTGCAGTACATACACATAATACACCATAAAAAAAGTGGCCCTAATTGCTTAGAGCCACTTTAACTTTTGGTCGGGAAGACAGGACGACAAGTCTGTTTATATATCATTGATTTTCAAAATTATACACCAATATGAAAATCATACTCAAGGAGTCAACAACTCCATAAAGACCTGCATCAGAATTAATCAAATAATCACGGATATCCACAGAAACGTAGTCAATTCCGGTACGATATTCCTTGCCTTAACGGGTTCTCGAAACCCTGTACGACATTGCACCTAAAGAGTCTTGGGTTATCTACTTCCTTTTAGGAACTTTTCGTTTTCTGATGACATTCTTTACTTTACAATCCGACCCTTTCAATAGAAATGCTCCTGTTATGCAAATTAAACAGGTACCAAAGAGCTCCGTATGCACATTTGTTTTCATCGGATGCCCTTTCCCAAGGTGCAGAAACACATGAATACTGGGTTATATCATTTTTCTTACCGAAACTAGATCCGCACGACTCACATTTTCCTCCGTCCGGCGGTAATTGGTATGGTTCGCATGACCGAAGAATCCTCCGTAATCCAAAGCAGCTTATCTATTTTTGAGTACCTCCAATGTATGTTAGATTTTTTTCGCACAAATCTGATGAACAACACCAGATCGAAAGATATCATAAATAAACTCTCCATATAGATTTTCAGGCGAAGAAAAATACCTTTCAATAAACCGACTAAAGGCTTCCTTATGAGATAGCTTAAGATTACCCAATGAGTGCTTTTTGGGTTTATTTGTTATTTCAACATAGTAAAGACCGCCATAGAAATCAATAACAGATGACCAAAATGTAAATACTGATAAATCAAAATCACGAGAAATATGAAAGGGAATTTTTTACAGCTTCAACTCTTTTATCATAAAATCCCTAAAAAAACTGGGCAAACACATTCTGACAATCCATATTTAAAAGATATTAGAAAAATTAAAATTGAATAAAATTGGCAAGATATCATACAACCAACCTCAATGATTGGTATATTAGTCCTTCTTTTCAATGAAGTTTACATTAAGTTTTCCAGTCACTACTTGTGGAATATTGGCAGCCATAATCTGGTAATCAATAGTAAAGCCTTTGGCATTCCTCATATCATCATACTTCAACCAAAGCGTATCCAATTGCTCAGATTGATTGTGCTTTACAGAACGAATATGCACGTTAACATCGTAACTGTTCGTTTTCCTGACAGATGGACTTCCAACATTTGCATTAAAATGTGATAGATCAGCCTGATGACGTACGGGATGAAGCAGTGAAGCCAAATCTATTGAAGGTGTAGAGACCTGAAAATCAAATGCATGTTTTGGCTTGTGTGGAGGGGAAGGTTTTTTGCCAGCACTTGGAATATCATCCTCTTTAATGATGTCAAATCCGTCAGGAAAATGCATTAAAACATCAATATCCTCTGCGGGAACAATGCCGGTGTTTTTGATTTGTATTGACACTGGGCAACAGTTCAGAAGGAAGTATGCTTGCTGGTATTCCTTGACGAAGTACTCCTCATACAGGGTATAAAAATTTTCCAATTCTTCATTGTAGAGATCAACCTGAGCCCTCGTAACACTAGAAGAAAGAGGTAAAAACATTCGCTTTCCGCCAGGTAAAATTATAGAATCGTCATTCTGAAAAACAAGAGGTAAGAATTCCATCAAGATTTCTTGCATTTTTTCATGCACAAATTCCCCCTCTGATTTCGGGACATTTGGCCTTTGGATCTCCAGGAAATTATTTCCATTTTCAAACTCCAATGAAACCAAAGGAATTTTATTACGAAATTGTTCCAGTTCTTTTTGAAGCGATGCCATTTTCTTTTCCGACTCATCGGGTTCATCTGGCATCAAGTAGTCATCAGGCAATGATTGGGCCGCTATCTTCAAAGAAATAGCTTTTAGTCTAGGGCCGGTATCTTTGGTTACAAGAATTACATCATCACCCTTTCCAATAGTTTCTTTAAATTCCAAAATGCTTGCCAGTAACACATCATCCTGGTCTTTTGAATCAAGATGATGCCGCTCCAAAAATCCTGTGTCGGGTCGGCGAAGGATTGTGGTTACGTTCCATTTGCAATTGGCTGTATTTAGAATAATTGCTTCTATCTTCGGCAAAAGCTTTTTCGCCCTCTGTGCAACCTTCTTTGTCGGACTGTACTTGTGCTTATCAAGTTCTGCAATGACGCTGGGAGCTAGCATGAGTGTAATATCTGCTGAGCCAACTAGCACGGGCCAATCAATTTCTTCAAAATATCTGCCGTGGATAAAAATATTGGTATCCGGAAAAACGTAAACCATCCTCAAAATTTCTAATTTCTAACCTTGTATTTTAGTCCAAGCAACAACGGTGGTGCCATTCTTGCTCATTACAGGTTTAATGAGATCTTGATCTCGAAGTTTATAAAAAATAGACTTCATTTTATTTTCAGACTTTATCCCCGTTAGTTCCCTCGCCTGTCGGTTTTTAATTTTATCATTATTGTTTAAAAATTCCATAATCGTTTCTTCAGGTGAAGCTATGGGGCTATGCGCTATTGTGACTTTAACATAGTTTCCCTCCACTTTAAGAACAGGCTCTTTTAATCGCCAATCCTTCATTTTCTGGAAGGCAGTATTTAACCCTTCTCCCATATCCTTATTAGGGGGATTCTTATATCTATTTAAAGTTCGAACAATTTTAGTATTCCTTGAATACCGCGCTTCTAAAACATTTTCCTCTGTAACGTAACCCGGCAATTTACCAGGGCTAATTATTTCGATTCTATCGTTAAAAATCAAAACATGGACATCATCAGAAATAGAATAATCACGATGAATTACTGCATTAACGAGAATCTCCCATATTGTTTCGTTAGGATACTTCACAGTTTCCATGCCTTTGGGCGTCCATATTTTCACACTGGACATTAATTCTGTTATAGTATCAGCGGCTCTATGAATCTGTTCGTACAAACTACCTTCAATATTTACCTGTTCCTTTAAATGATCTCTTTCTGGAGTTTTCTCACTTGTGTCATATCTGGTTATCTTAATACCACATTTTCTTGGAAGTAGGGCAACTGGATTATCATTAAACAACAAAAGCCCAGACATTTTCGGTTCATATGTATTTCTGTCCACCAAATTCTGGTTTACGGTAAAATCAATTGGATCAGATTGCGGAGAATAATCTTTCAAAAACCGCTTTATCTCAAAAGACTCAAAGATATCCTCAGCCGTTCCGTCGCGGTATACCATATCTTCATAGGAAGTTTCCCCTTTTGCAAATGACAATTCTTGAATACGTTGTGCTTCTTTTAATGGTATTGATTGCGCCGAAGTGCGAACATATACAGTATTATCAGCCGCACTGTGAACCTTCTCACTTTTTTCCACTGTCACCTGCAACGCATATGTATTATCCGTTGGATTTTTGAGAAATGTTGCGACATAAGGAATCGAAGGCTTAATCTCCAGTAAATTCTGGAAAACAAAATTTAGTTCTTCTTTGACTTGATATCCCACCCATCTTTTACCAGGATCAGACTCATCTTTATCATCCTTAATGCCAATAATAAAATCGCCACCATCCGCATTAGCAAAAGCACATGCGATTTTTTGAATTTTCCGTCCCTCAATTCCTTTGGATTTCCGATCATAAAAATGTCCTTCTTCCCGACTAGCCAATTTCAAAACATCCTCTTGACTTAATTCCTTTTCTCTCATTGATAATGTATTTTTTGCTTCTTCAAAAAATTCTCGATCTGTATTCACTTTCCTATTTCAGAAATGCAATGCCCTAACATCGCAACTCTAAGATATTCAATTTGAATTAAAAGTTAAATAATTAGTATATTAATAATATTCCAAAAAATATGGTTTCCGGAAATACTGACTGATTTATTCACTAATAACAAACAAATGAAAGACATAAAAGCCCTTTTAGGCAAATATTTACAAAGACCGACCCAATATGCTGTCTTACTCAGCGGCCCTTGGGGAATTGGGAAAACTCATTATTATAAAAATATTCTCCATCCGCTCATATCCTAAACGCTACTTCCCAACGACAAAAGAAGCACTTACCGACCGATATATGTATCACTATTCGGACTTCGATCAATTGAGGAAATTCAAACGGCTATCCTAACGGAATTGCTCACGGAGAAGTTTACTTTTTCTAACGAGGCATTGAGTCAAAAGACTAAAAAAAGATTAAAAATAACAGGGCGTCTGCTTAATCTACTCATTCGAGGAGCTTTATCCTTGAATGGAATCGCTGATGTGAAAGAACTCTTTGGTGAAGTCGAAAATACAGCCAAAACCGCCATCGACACAACAACAATACTGCTATGCTTTGACGATCTGGAAAGGAAAAGCCCTAATCTCTCGATCGAGGACCTGACCGGCTACGTCAACAGCCTTGTAGAAGAAAATACCAAAATTCTGTTGATTTGCAACGAAGACCAGATAGAGAAAGAAAAATTCAATTTGTACAAAGAAAAGGTTGTCGGCATTCAGCAGGAATACCACCCAACGCCAACCCAAGTTATAAGCAATATTCTAACGCGGTATACAGCCACTCCAACTTACTATGATTACTTATTGGGGCAAATGGAATTACTGGTGGAACTTTACGAAAAAAATGGTCAAAACTTTCGGCACCTAATTTATGCGCTCGATTTCCTTTCCGATATTCACCAAGAGATCGAAGCCAAAATCACTGAAACCAGCGGTCCGATATTTCATAAGATAGCAATGGAGCGTAATCGCATTTCAAAATTCGCACTCATCTGTTCAATAGAATTCAAGGCTCCAAATCTTTCATTTAGGGATATTTCGAAAATGAATATACTTCCTGATCAAAGTATCTACAACGACGAAACAAAGGCAATTCCAGACACACACAACTCATTCAAGTACGACCAACTAAAGAACAAATACTATCCAGGTCCTGAAGAATACATTGTTTTCAAAACCATCTTCCTGGCAGCAACTGGAGGAGCCGATTTCAGCATTGAGCAATTTACCGAAGAATTTCAGCACTACTTTACTACGAAAACTCCTTCCCGCGAAGATGAAGTATTTTCACTACTAAAGGACTGGCGCAGAAACAATGTTTCCGAAAAGGAATACAAATCACTAACACGGGAACTATTGCGGCACGCACTGAAGGGGAAATACAAACTTACCGATTACATTACTATTCAATATTTCATCGAACGGTATGATAATCTGGTAGGCTTTGACTTAAAGAAGACCAACAAGGATCTACTGAAAGCAATGCATAAAATAGAGTTTGCAGAATTGAAAAGAACCTTCGAATTTGAATCCCAGGAATTCTACTCCGAAGGGTGCAAAAGGCGTACCTATTTTACTCAAAGATTTACTCAAGGATAATCTGCTTTTTGTTGATGTAATTTGAAAGGCTGGAAAAGAAAAAACCCTGTAAAATCGATGATTCTACAGGGTTTGATGACAATTGATGTGTCAAAAAGTCGGGAAGACAGGATTATCTCCAATGATCCTCAGCAGGGGGGTGGCTTCAACGCCAAGCCCTACCGCCTGCGGCGGTTAGCTTTTTGCACGATTCCGCTTACGCAAACGAGTTTGCGACGCGGCCTCATGCAAAAAGCCCTTCAACTTACGTTGAAGGGCTTTCCGTTGGTCGGGAAGACAGGATTCGAACCTGCGACCCCCTGGTCCCAAACCAGGTGCGCTACCGGCCTGCGCTACTTCCCGTAAACCGATAAATAAAAACCGCCTTCACAAATCTATGGCGGTTTTTGCGGTGAGGGAGGGATTCGAACCCTCGGTACAACTTTAAGGTCGTACGACGGTTTAGCAAACCGTTGATTTCAGCCACTCATCCACCTCACCGGCCGAAATCCTGCTATTGTGTAGCAAGAGCTATATTCCCCTCATTCTCATCTGCTTTAACCTCAGGTCTTTCTGAAGGGGTGGCAAAAATAAGCTATTGAGAAAGAATTGCCAAACATATTGAGCCGGGAGATAAAAAAAATCCCGGATACTGATAACAGCATCCGGGTATAATGAGTTGAGGGTGATATAACCTTACATAGATGCCAGCTGTACCTTCTGCTGCAGCTCCAGAACATTTTCGCGGAAGATGGCATCGGTATCCATCAGATCCTTTACCGTCTGGCAGGAATGAATAACTGTAGTGTGGTCCCTGCCACCAAAATGCTCACCAATGGTCTTGAGGGAGTTCTTGGTAAATGCCTTGGCCAGGTACATCGTAATCTGGCGTGCCTGCACGATCTCGCGTTTGCGGGTCTTTTGCAGGAGCTTATCATACGACACATCGAAGTACTCACATACCATACGCTGAATGGTGTCGATGGTAATCTCTTTACTGGATGATTTTACAAAGTTTCGCAACACTTTCTTAGCTAAATCTAGGTCTATTTCCCTACGATTAAGCGAAGATTGTGCCAACAGTGAAATCAGTGCCCCCTCGAGTTCCCGCACATTGCTGTTAATATTATAGGCAATATACTTGACCACTTCGCGGGGCATTTCCAATCCATCATTCTTCATCTTCTTCTCCAGGATGTCGATACGGGTATCATAATCCGGAATCTGCAGATCGGCACTCAGGCCCCAGCGGAAACGGCTCAGGAGGCGCTCCTGTACCCCATCGAGATCCTTGGGCGATTTATCGGATGTGAGAATCAATTGCTTATGCGACTGATGCAGGTGGTTAAAGATCGCAAAAAAGGCGTCCTGCGATTTTTCGGCCTTGGCAAAAAACTGCACATCATCAATGATCAGCACATCTATCAGCTGATAAAAATGAATGAAATCATTGATGGCATTATTACGGCTGTGATCCATAAACTGGTTGATGAACTTCTCAGAGCTCACATACAAGACCACTTTATTGGGATGAAGCCGCTTTACTTCATTGCCTATAGCCTGTGCCAGGTGGGTTTTACCCAACCCTACACCACCATAAATAACGAGGGGATTAAAAGAATTGGCGCCTGGTTTCTCGGCTACTGTTTTACCGGCACGGCGGGCTACCCGGTTGCAGTCTCCTTCTATAAAGGCATCGAATGTATAAATATGATTCAGCTGCGGATCAATCTGCATCTTCTTCAAGCCCGGAATCACAAACGGATTCTTGACAGGATTGTTGATGATTAGCGGAAAGTCCATTTCGTTATTTGAAAAAGTTTTGTAACCCTGCCCTGTAACATCCATGGTCAGGGGTTTGTTCTTACTATTGCCACTGTCTACCATGATCCGGTATTCCAGCCGCGCCTCTTTACCCAATTCTCTCTTCAAAGTCTTTGCCAATAAATTGACATAATGCTCTTCGAGGTATTCAAAAAAGAACTGACTGGGCACCTGAATCACTAACACGTTATTTTTTAATGATACCGGCCTGATGGGTTCAAACCATGTTTTGAAATGCTGCCACTCAACAATATCCTTGATGATCTTTAAGCAATTGGACCAGACTTTTTCAGCGTTCTTCTCCATCAGTAACGTAGCAGTTTATATATCGTGTTAATTATAGTCTCTGAAAAAATGTCCCGAAAACTTCGCACAAAACATCACTAAAAAAACTTGGACAGGACGGCGAATATCACCAATTCTTTTATAAAAAAAAATTTTTATTCCCCATTTTTTCCCCTTCGATAAACCAACCCTGAAAAGCGATTTTTTTATTCAAAAAAAAGAGCTATCTGCGCTGTTTTTTAAACAAAAAAAACTTTATCATCCGCCTGCAAATTGCCGCAAATTTCTCAGTTGTCGGATTCCCCCCCTTTGACAGATTAACAGGTATTACACCGCCAGACTACACGGAAAAAATCTGTTTCGCTATTGCTCCACAGACTGTACAAAAAAGTAAATGGTGATTTAACCTGGAATTGGAATGATACCTTTTGAAGGTAATGAGTTTTTAGTATTGCCACAAGAAAAAAATGACCACTTGCATGAATTGTCAGTATATGTCTTTTTGGCGTCTGATAAGAGGGTAAAAACACTCTGTCCGTGTTGTTTTATGTTCCACTGCATAATGTTCCACGCAACCATTTCGCAATTGTAAGAAGAGTACTTAATTTCGCCCTTCAATTTGTTTCAGGATAAATACCTGGCCAATGCAAAAAGAAATCACGTTACGCCTGCTTCCCGCAGAGGCCGCTAACGAACAATCGGTCAAAGCCCTGGTAGCACAGGTGCTGGCAGTCTCACCCGCTGTTATTACAGGCTATACTCCTATCCGGCAATCTATTGATGCACGGGGCAAACAGACCTGGATCAATATGACTGTGCAGGCTTACTGGGGAGAGCCGTATAAACCCCGTACTCCCTTTTCGTTTTCGTTTCGTGAAGTGACTCACAGCAGCGCACAGGTCATCATTGTAGGAGCCGGTCCCGCCGGACTCTTCGCCGCATTGAAATTGCTCGAAGCGGGTATTCGCCCGGTAATCCTCGAACGGGGAAAGGATGTACGTGCCCGCCGGCGAGACCTCGCCGCCATGAATAAGGAAGGCATCGTAAACCCGGAAAGTAATTACTGCTTTGGAGAAGGCGGCGCCGGCACTTATAGTGACGGTAAATTATACACCCGCAGCTCCAAAAGAGGCGACATACACCGTATACTCAGCCTTTTTGTACATTTTGGTGCAGAGGAAAAAATTCTTTACCAGTCGCATCCGCATATTGGCACCAATAAACTCCCGCATATAATCACCGCCATGCGCCAGGAGATACTGGACTGTGGCGGCCAGATTCACTTTGAACATAAGGTAACCGATCTGATCCTCGAAGGAGACCATATAAAAGGAGTGACCACCGCCAATGGTCAGCAATGGACCGGCGATGCCGTGATACTGGCTACCGGCCACTCGGCCCGCGATATCTTCGAACTGCTACATCGCCGTCAGCTGCTGCTCGAAGCCAAACCCTTTGCACTGGGTGTACGCGTAGAACACCCGCAGTCGGTAATAGATAGCGCCCAGTATCATTGCGCCATACGTGATCCATTCCTGCCGCCCGCCTCCTATAGCCTGGTACAGCAGGTAGAAGGTAAAGGCGTTTTTTCCTTCTGTATGTGCCCCGGAGGTATCATTGCCCCGGCGGCTACTGCCCCCGGAGAACTGGTGGTGAACGGCTGGAGCCCCTCCAAACGCAATAATCCCTTTGCCAATAGCGGCATGGTCGTGACTGTAGACCAGGCCGATGCCAGCCGTTATTTAAAACGCCTGGCGGGTGCGTATAAACCTGAGCCGCAGGATCCGCTGCTGCTCATGCGTTTTCAGCAGGCGGTGGAGCAGGCGGCCTTTGTAGCCGGTGGCGGACAACTGGTAGCACCCGCTCAGCGCCTGGTCGACTTTACCCGCCGGCAAACATCCGCTACACTGCCGGATTGCTCTTACCTGCCCGGCATCAGCAGTGTATCGCTGTACGAAGTACTACCCTCCTTTGTAGCACGCAGTCTGCAGGAGGCATTGCAGGCTTTTGGAAAAAAAATGAAAGGTTATTATACCAACGAAGCAGTGCTGGTTGCTACCGAATCACGTACTTCCTCACCCGTGCGAATTCCCCGCAATGAACAATTACAACACCCGCAGGTAAATGGCCTGTATCCCTGCGCAGAAGGAGCTGGTTATGCCGGAGGTATCGTAAGTGCTGCCATGGATGGCGAACGAATTGCCGCACACATTACTCAGCACATTCAACGCAGATAAATCTTCAGGCATTTTCTCCTGTAAAAGTTTGATTATACTTGCCTGTTATACAAAATCCGATTCCTGCCAACGACAATAATGCATTGCAGGCAATTGCTGAACATAGGTTTCCCCCGGATTTTGACACCCCAAATCAAACCGTTTGCGCCAGCATTCGTACAGTTTGCCTGATAATTCGTAATGCTAGCGCATAACGGCTATTTTTGCCCTACAAACTAACCGACATGCCTATACTGGAACTACAACACCTGAGAAAGTATTTTGCAACGCAAAAAGCTGTGGACGATATCAGTCTCAGCATTGAGCAAGGCCAGATCTTCGGATTACTGGGCCCCAATGGCGCCGGCAAAACCACGCTCATCCGCATGATTACCGGAATCTTTTATCCTGATCAGGGTGAAATCATTTTCGATGGAAAAAAATTCGATCCGATCAATGATATTCAAAAGATCGGTTACATGCCCGAGGAGCGCGGTCTGTACAAAAAAATGAAAATCGGTGAGCAGGCGCTTTACCTGGCGCAGCTCAAAGGACTCAATAAACTCGAAGCCACCCGCAAAATCCGGGAATGGTTTGGCCGCTTTGATATGGATAGCTGGTGGAATAAAAAAGTAGAAGACCTTTCGAAAGGTATGAGTCAGAAACTGCAGTTTGTAACGACTGTGCTGCATGAGCCCAAACTCATCATTCTCGATGAACCTTTCAGCGGTCTTGACCCGGTAAATGCCAATCTTATTAAAGACGAAATCTACAACCTGGCAAAACGCGGCGCTACTATTATTTTCAGTACACACCGCATGGAGCAGGTTGAAGAAATCTGCGATCATATTGCACTCGTCAATAAAGGCACCAAAATACTGGATGGTACCGTGAAGCAGGTAAAACAGGATTTCAAAGACAATCTCTTCCGCATCACTTTCAATAATCCTGTATTGCCCGAGCATCTGGCTATCGATCTGTTTGAACTGAAGGATAAAAAAGAAAAGGAAGTGACACTCAAACTTCATTCCTATGCATCAAACAATGAAGTACTCCAGTATTTTATCAATAAAGGATTGAGTATAGAATCGTTCAACGAACAGCTTCCGTCGCTCAATGATATATTCATTAAACTGGTAGGCAATACACCCGCAGCCCGCCAATTTCAGGAAGTAAAATAAGACTGCACTCAACCTCAAACCAGCAACACCATGAATAAGACATTAATAATAATACAACGCGAATACCTGACAAGGGTACGCAAGAAAACATTTATCATCAGCACGATCCTTTTCCCGATCATGTACCTGCTGCTGATATTCGGTACCGGTTATATTGCCTCTTCCGGCGACCGGAAGCTAACCATTGCCCTGGTAGATCAGTCAGGATATTTTGATGAAGGCCGCGTACAGCGCGAAAACCTGCGCGACAGTTCATCCTTATTCGTACTGTCGAAAGACAACCCCGATAGCCTGCGTGCTCATTTTTCCGAAAGAGGATTTGACGCCTTTGTGCTCATTCCTGACAGCCTCAACTGGGAAACGGGCAATCAGAAATCTTACCCGCTTTTTACCAGCCGCACCATGGGGCTCCAGGGTATTGAGCCTGTTCAGAATAAACTGAATAATATCTGGACCGGTATTAAAAATGAGAAGCTGGGTATTGATGATGCGAAAAAAGCGATTCTCGAAAACAGCAAAATCCGTGTCACGCCTATCAATATCAACGATGAGCGCTCCAACTCCGGCGTTGCCACGGTGATTGGTTATACCAGCGGCTTCCTGATGTATATCATCCTGCTGCTATATGGCACACAGGTAATGATGGGCGTACTCGAAGAAAAAACAAACCGTATTGCCGAAGTGATCGTATCATCTGTAAAACCCTTTCAGCTGATGCTGGGCAAAATCATTGGCATCGGCCTGGTAGCGCTTACCCAGTTTTTCCTGTGGGTACTGCTGGTGTTTGTGATATACAATGTTACCAAAACATCGGGCGGCATAGCCGGCATGGGCGGTACGCTTGATACCGTACAGCAGGTATTTACCAGCACCAACATCCCGCTCTTCGTTTTCTGTTTTGCGTTCTATCTGCTGGGAGGCTTCTTCTTCTATGCTTCGTTATACGCAGCCATCGGCAGTGCGGTAAATGAAGACATGCGTGAAGCGCAATCGCTCAGTTTCCCGATCACTATGCTGGTTATTATTTCTATTGCCATGATGACTGCTGCAATCAAAGACCCAACCAGTCCTATAGCCGTATGGGGTAGCATTATTCCTTTCAGCTCTCCCATCATCATGCTGGCACGTATACCCTTTGGTGTACCCGGCACTGTGCCCTGGTGGCAACTGGGTGCTTCAATGGCTGCGCTCATTGCAGGTTTTGTTTTCACTACCTGGTTTGCCGGCAAGATCTATCGTACCGGTATCCTTATGTACGGTAAAAAACCTACCTGGAAAGAACTGATCAAGTGGGCAATGCGTAAAAATTAACGCGACTCCCCTACTCACATAATTATAGAAACCCTGGCCGCCGGCCGGGGTTTTTTGTTAAATAAAAATAAAACCGGGTAAAGCTGTAACTTAATACGAAACCGATCGTATATTTGATACGAAATGCTTCGTGCATATCAAAAAAGTAAAACTGAAATCATGAAACCAACAACCATCGCAACAGGTAAAGTAGTGGCCATCGCCGCCCTGGGCCTGATAAGCCTCGCACTCGTATCATGGGACTTTCGCCAGCAGCCCTCCCGTTTAACCACTACTGAAGTAACTACCACTGACACCATTCCCGGCAAACCGGCCGACAAACGTGAACGTCCGGCACGCGACCTCGATGAAGCCATTGAGCAACTGGATAAAGTAGATATGGACCGCGAAATGAGCCGCGCCATGAAAGAAGTGGAACAGGCTATGAAGAATCTCGATCTATCCAAAATCCAGAAAGAGGTAAGTGAGTCGCTGGCTGCTATCAATTTTGATAAAATGCAGGAAGACGTAAAGAAGGCTTTAAAGGAAGTGGATATGGAAAAAATCAAAGCCGAAATAGACCAGGAAATGTCGAAGGTAGACATGGTAAAAATTCAGGAAGAAGTGAAAGCAGCCCTGAAAGAAATAGACGCGGAAAAGATAAAGGCTGAACTAAGTAAAGTCGATATGGAAGCGCTGAAAAAAGACCTGGCTGAATTAAAGGATATGAATTTTGACATGAAGATGAAAGAAGTACAGGAAGAACTGAAAAAGATCGGACCCGATGTCAGAAAAAGCCTGGAAGAAGCGAAGGTGAGCATCGAAAAAGCCAAAGCAGATCTTAAACTGTATAAAGAACTGGTTGACGGCCTCGACAATGATGGCCTGCTCAATAAAAAAGAGCCTTATACCATCCGCCACAAAAACGGCAAACTGCTGATCAATGATAAAGAAGCCTCTGCCGAAACTTACAGGAAATACAAAAACATCCTCGATAAGAAGAAAGAATTTCTACTGGAAAAAACAGCCGACAACTTCAATATCGATGATGACAACATAGACTGATCCATATAGTAAAGCCATGAATGCAAAGAAGTCCGCCAGTTGGCGGACTTCTTTGTGTTATAAGTTGTAAGTTTTAAGTGATAAGTAAGGTAAAGGGTTGAAGGCGGAAGGATAAAGGGAAATCAATAAGCTACTTTAGTTATAAGTTGTAAGTGATAAGTAAGATAAAAGGTTGAAGGCGGAAGGATAAAGGCAAATCAATTAGCTACCTTAGTTATAAGTTGTAAGTTTTAAGTAATAAGTAAGGTAAAGGATTGAAAGGCGGAAGGTGTTTATGCATGCTCATTCCTGATCACCGGTCACCAGGTACTGACCACTAGAAATCGACAAAATGCATGGGCGAAGGAACCAGTTCAAAATCCTTGGCTTCGAGCATTTCGATATTGATCTGAAAAGCATCATCCGATTTTACAATTACTTTTTCTTTGGTAACTTTTTTATACCCTGCCTTTTCAAATACAAATTTGTAAGAACCGGGTTTTAGTTCTTCGAAAGAGTAATTACCTACTTCATCTGTGATTACAGATTTTTCTTTTTTTGAAGCGAGGTAAGCGGTAACGTTTACATCTTTCAGGGGCTTGCGTGTATCTGCATGAATGACCATGCCAATGAGGTCATCTTTTTTTCCTTTATTATCGCAGGCAGCAGGACCAGGGTCAGGATTATTGTTTGCATGAGCCATACCGTAACCCAGCAGGCTCACGGAGAAGAGAAGCAGTTTGATTTTCATGTGACCGTTTTTGATGGTAAATAATGGTTAGGTCTTATACATATACGCCGGTCGCCACGGGATAAAGTTACTGTAAACCCAGTGGATTTTCCAAAGCAGCCAGCATTTCTGCCTGCACTTTTTTTACGATCTCTGCAGCCGGTAAAATACTATCGAGCATACTGCTTACCTGGCCAATCTCCAGTTCCCCTTCCTGCAGGTTGCCTTCAAACATTCCTTTTTTGGCCCTGCCCCGTCCCAGTAGGGTTTTGAGTTCATCGGCCGAAGCGCAACGGATCTCCGCATCCCTTACCTGTTCATAAAACTGGTTGCGGATGAGGCGTACCGGAGTCAGCTGTTTGAGGGTCAACACGGTATCTCCTTCATTGGTATTTATCACTGCTTCTTTAAATGCCTGGTGCGAGCTGGCCTCCTCACTGGCCACAAACCGGCTGCCCATCTGCACGCCCTCGGCTCCGAGTATCATTGCCGCTAACATTTGACGACCAGTCGCAATTCCACCTGCGCTGATAACAGGAATTTTTACGGCGGCAGCCACGGCGGGAGTCAGTACGAGGCTCGTGGTTTCCTCGCGTCCATTGTGTCCACCGGCTTCAAATCCTTCTGCTACCACGGCATCACAACCCGCCTCTTCTGCCTTGCGGGCAAATTTGCTGCTGCTGACTACATGCACAACCGTTACTCCTTTTTCTTTCAGCATAGCTGTCCAGGTGCGTGGATTACCAGCCGATGTGAATACGATTTTTACCCCTTCTTCGAGAATAATCTGAATATGCTGATCAATATCCGGATACAACAGTGGTACATTTACGGCAAATGGCCGTTGTGTTGCGGCCCTGCATTTACGGATATGCTCCCGCAGTACATCGGGATACATACTGCCACTACCCAGCATGCCCAAGCCACCGGCATTGCTGACGGCACTGGCCAGGCGCCATCCGCTTGCCCAGATCATGCCAGCCTGGATCAATGGGAAATCGATGCCGAAAAGTTCCGTTATACGATTGTGGAATTTTCCATCTTTAAAATATGCTGTTGCCATAATGCACTTGTTGCGCACAAAGATAACGGCACACCGGGTAAGAATAAGAAGGTCACCCGAGATCGATGCTGGTATTGTCACCAATACTCAGTCGTCTTGTTTCCCCTTTCAATGCAGTATCACTGCCGATAATAGAATTTTCAAGTACGATATCGTACAGGGTGGAATAAGACCCGATAATGGAATTGCGGATGATTGAATAATTGATACGTGTATTTTCTCCGATAGTCACATTGGGACCAATAATGGAATTACGGATATCACACCCTTCGCCAATGCTCACGGGTGGTATAATAACGGTATTCTCAAACTTATACTCTCCTTCATCTTTCCGCTCAAATTTCTTCAGCAATGTGGCATTCGACTCGAGCAGTGTTTCCTTGCGGCCACAGTCAAACCAGCTGTCTACCTTGAATGGTTTGAATTTTATACCCTGGCGCAGCATGCAGTCGAGCGCATCGGTAAGACTGTATTCTCCATGGGAGCGCAGGCCCTGCAGATAGTTACTCTCCAGGCAGTCAAACAGCTGATTACTTTCTTTTATCTTATAGATACCAACGAGTGCCAGGTTTGATTTAGGAATCTGTGGTTTCTCCACTACGTGTTCGATGAACCCATCTTCACCAAGCTCAGCCACGCCAAACTCGCGTGGGTCATCTACCTTACGTACACCCAGCATGGAATCGGGGCTGTTTACGACCTCCTGTACATTGTACTCGCAGATGGTATCTCCCAACACTACAATGACTTCGTCGTTGTTGACAACATTCTTGGTGATCTGGATGGCATGACCTACTCCCTGCCGGTCTATCTGTTGTACATAGTGCGCCTGCAGGTCAGGATATTTTGTTTTCACATAGTCCCTGATCTTATCGCCCAGGTACCCCACTATAAACACAAATTCCTGGATACCGGCCTCCCGCATCTGATCTACGATGATGCTAAGCACGGTTTTACCTGCCAGTGGTATGAGCGCCTTGGGTTGAGTATAACTGTGTGGACGCAATTTGGTGCCTGCGCCTGCTACTGGTATGATTGCCTTCATGTATTAACCCGTCCGCCGGGCGGATGCTGTTAAAAAAATGATTCGGTACTGCTCGGGGTCCCTTACCATTGCTTTGCGCCGGTGGTGCAGCAACAAAAGCCAACGAAAGTAATACTTTTTAACACAAACAAAAAGTTATCCGCATACCGGCCTTTTCAAGGCTGGGGGCTCGTACTTTTGCGGCGGATTGCCAACTGATTGGGTCTGGCAACGATAAAATTCCGGCCGTTTTTCAACAACTGGCCCTCACCGCTCAAAACAGCATCTGCTATTATGCAAAAAGATCAACAGATTTTCGATCTCATCCGTCAGGAACTTGACCGTCAGCGTTATGGTATTGAACTTATCGCTTCAGAAAACTTTACTTCCCTGCAGGTTATGCAGGCAATGGGTACAGTAGCCACCAATAAATATGCAGAGGGCTATCCCGGTAAGCGTTATTATGGTGGTTGCGAGATCGTAGATGAAATTGAACTGCTTGCTATCAACCGGCTGAAACAGATCTTTAACCTGAGCTGGGCCAACGTACAACCCCATAGCGGAGCCCAGGCCAATGCAGCCGTTTTCCTGGCCTGCGTAAAACCGGGCGATAAAGTACTGGGGCTCGACCTGAGCATGGGTGGCCACCTGACCCATGGCAGCCCTGCCAACTTCAGCGGCAAACATTATCAGGCTATCTTTTATGGTGTAAAAAAAGAAACCGGCCTGGTCGATTATGAACAACTGGAAGCTAAAGCCCTGGCCGAAAAGCCTAAAATGATCATCTGTGGTGCCTCTGCCTACAGCCGCGACTGGGATTATAAACGCATCCGCGAAGTAGCCGACAAAATCGGCGCCGTTTTGCTGGCCGATATCGCCCACCCTGCCGGTCTTATTGCCAAAGGCCTTCTCAATGATCCATTTGAACATTGCCATATCGTAACCTCTACCACCCACAAAACCCTGCGCGGTCCCCGTGGCGGTGTAATCATGCTGCGTCATGATTTTGAAAACCCCTGGGGTATTAAAGACCCCAAAGGCAACACCCGCACCATGAGCCAGCTGCTTGACCTGGCCGTTTTCCCCGGCACACAGGGTGGTCCGCTCGAACATGTGATTGCTGCCAAAGCAGTTTCATTTGGCGAGATCCTGTCAGACGAATTTACGGTGTATGCCAAACAGGTGATCAGTAATGCGCAGGCCATGGCCAAAGCCCTGGTAAGCCGGGGTTATGACCTCATCAGCAATGGCACAGACAATCACCTGATGCTGATAGACCTCCGCAATAAAAACCTGACCGGCAAAAAAGCCCAGGAAACGCTCGACAAAGCCCATATCACCCTTAATAAAAATGCTGTTCCTTTTGATGACAAATCACCTTTCGTAACCTCCGGTATCCGTGTAGGCGTGCCCGCTATTACCACACGCGGACTGAAGGAAGCCGATATGGAAACGGTGGTGAACCTCATTGACGGCGTACTCATGAACCCTGATGATGAAAAGGTAATTGCCCATACCAAAGCACAGGTAAAAGAACTGATGCAGCGGTTTCCGCTTTACCCGGAACTGGGTTAAGCAATCAGCTGTGGATAGCCGCTCAAGCTGAAACATCTTTAACAATTCATCTGTGTTTTCTGCGGGCAAAAATTCCCGCAGAAAACACAGAACAGGCAGATAAAAAAACTGTAAAAGCGACCCGAAATACGAACAACTGAATTGAATCACCGCTCAGACATGGCTTTTACATTAGTTATATTATTTTTGGTAAAAATCACCGCATGATCCAACGTCAGCAAAGCCTTTGGCTGCTCCTGGCAGCTGTTGCTTCTTTTCTCAGTTTCCGGTTTCCCTTTTATACGGGCAATAAGCTGATCGATACTATGTCGACTTATACTGAACTGGATGCCGGCAGCAATTTCCTGATCCTGATTCTGACTGGTTTTTCTGTATTGCTCGCAGGTATTACCATCTTCCTGTTTAAAGACCGGAAGACCCAGTTTAAACTCAGCATCGGAGGCATTGCCCTCTCTATCATTCTGCTGATCCTTTATTTTGTGCAGATAGGCAAATTTCAAAACGGTCATTTTTCACTTACCGCCATTATCGTATTTGCCATTGCCGCGGGCTATATTATGGCCACACGCGGTATCTGGAAAGATGAGAAACTGGTGAAGAGCCTGGATAAGCTGAGATAAGTCATAAGTTTTAAGTGATAAGCTGTAAGTAAGGTTGAAGGGAGAAGGTTGAGGGTAAAAGGGAGAACACCAGCTGCACATTATTAAAAGGCCGTTGCGTTTTGCAGCGGCCTTTTGAGTTGTACGTAAGGTGGAAGCGAGAAGGTTTAGGGAAAAGGGAGAACACCAACTGCACATTATTAAATGTGCCGTTGCGTTTTGCAGCGGCCTTTTGAGTTGTACGTAAGGTGGAAGCGAGAGGGTTTAGGGAAAAGGGAGAACACCAGCTGCACATTATTAAAAGGCCGTTGCGTTTTGCAGCGGCCTTTTGAGTTGTACCTAAGGTGTAAGGGAGAAGGTATAAGGGTATAAAAGTTTAAAGGTACCTATTGGGAATGCGGGGCAATAATTTCGAAGAGCCGGTCGGGACGCTGCGCGTCCCGACCGGCGTACTTTATCACCTTTAAACTTTTATACTCTTATACCCTTTACCCCTCACCTTCCACCTTTTGCCTTATTTATTACTTAAAACTTACCACTTATAACGAAAAAAAGGCCGGCCTTACGGCCAGCCCTTTTGTTCTCTATTGGTTCTCTCTCTTATCGAACGATGAATTGTTTAGTCTCACGATAGTCATCCCCGCTTACGATCATCACATACATGCCGGTTTTAACGCTGGCAGGCAGTTCGATCATCTGGGTTACGCCTGTACCTACATTTGACAGGTTGGTCGTGAATACACGCTGACCAGCTGCATCAATGATCTGTACATTGTATTTACCCTGTTTCACACCATTCAGGCTCAGGGTAAGCTGATTACCTGTTACGGGGTTGGGATACAGACTGAAGCTGTATTTGGTGCTACCCATTTCCACACGCAGTATTTTGCTGTAGATCACTTTGCCGGTTTGTTCCTGTACACGTACACGGTAGTAGTTGGCACCGTTTACAGGGCTGGCATCAAAGAATGTATAAGAAGCTTTATCATCGCGGTTGCTCTTAGGCAGTTGCTGATTAACCGCATAGAAATCGATGCCGTTGGCAGAGCGCTCTACTTCATAATTCAAGATCTCACGCTCAGTCATGTTACTCCATTCTACCTGTACGCCGTTGTTTTTGCTGTAGGCTTTTACATCAGCAAACATTACAGGCAGTGGGTTCTCCGCAGCATTGCTGGTAGCAAGCGCGAAGGGGCTGAAGCTTGTTACGTTGCCCGAAGTGATATCGCCAGCTGTAAGTGTGCTGCCGAAATTAGCTCCGCCTACAGCAGGGCCGGCATTTTGCCAGGCTGTACCATCGTGACGTGCTACACGCAGTGAACTGAGTTCGGTTACGTATGGACCACCATTACATACGCTGCTGGCATTCCATGACAGTGTTACCTGACCACCACGGTTACCCGCCGTACGGTTGAGTGTCCAGTATTCGCACTGGCTTACACGGCTGATGCCTGAGCCATACACGGTACCATTAGTAATGGAACCGCCTGAAGCACGCAGGAATTCAGCAACAAATGTAGTCGTAGTAGAACCGCTGTTGGTAGTCATACCGATGCTGCGCATGCCGCTACCTGCAACTTTACCTACATAGAAAGTAAATGAAGAACTGTTGCTGAATTGTTTGCTCAGCTGACCATTTACATAAGCACCATTGCTGCTTGTAGAAGTACCGGCAGTACCTACCAGCAGGGTATTGGCACCTGGTGTAATGTAGCCATTAGTCAGGGTAAGTGCACGGGTAACGTTGAAGTTTCTGCCCATAGATACCTGGCCGCTTGTGTTGTTGATGATCAGGTCACGTACGTTATTACCAGTTGTTGTAAAGCTACCAGTGGCAGCACCCTGAAATTCATAGTCAGCTCCTGCATCATAAGTACGTGTACCAGTTACGCGGATTGAACCAGATGCACCTGTTGACGCCAGACCGGCTGCGTTGGCAGTAATAATTTTTCCACCAGCAGACAAAGTAAAGGTACCAGATGAGCCATCCATAAGATATGTACTCATATCAATGGCTGCCCCATTATTTACGGTAAAATTCACCGAATTAGATATAGTTCCTCCAGTTTTTACAAAAGACTGAACAGAAGATCCATTAAAATTGATATCGGCTGAACCTGAACTAGTTTCTGTAAGTGTACCTCCTGACATATCGAAATTACCTGCCACATTCAATACACTGCCTCCATT
>JAGODE010000312.1 GCA_017998385.1 Chitinophagaceae bacterium
GCTTAAAGGAAAAGTACACTCCTTTAATGATAGTTACAGAATACCTTTTCCCCAAACTAAAAGAAGAACTCCGCCGGGAAAATATCGCTTATCTCGAAACAAATGGAAACCTGTATTTAAAAGATAAAGGTATTTTTCTGTGGCTGGAAGGACAGAAAAACACGGTTACCACAAAAGAAAAAACAGGCCGTGCTTTTACAAAAACGGGCTTGAAACTGCTTTTCCATTTTCTGCAAAACGAAGAATTGCTGCAGCTTACCTATCGCGAAATAGCACAGCAAACCGGTATTGGTTTTGGAAATATTAATGTGATCATGAATGACCTGAAAAATCAGGGTTTCCTGACACTAATGAATAAGAAACAGTATAAACTCACCAATAAAAAAGAATTACTGCATCGCTGGATGGTGTCTTATGAAGACAGACTTAAGCCCGCCTTAAAAGTGGGCACATTCCGGTTTTTAAAAGAAGAAGATTTTTTGCACTGGAAGACTACTCCCCTGCAACCTATGAAAACATATTGGGGCGCAGAGCCGGCAGCAGACCTTTTGACCAACTATCTCAAACCAAGCATACTAACACTCTATACGACCGAGACCAGACCCGAACTGATTAAAGGATATCGCCTGATTCCCGATGAAAAGGGCAATGTCAAAGTATATCAGAAATTCTGGCACGATGACGAAGTGGCTGAAAATATAGCACCGCCATTGCTGGTCTATGCAGACCTGATGAACACTGGCGATAGAAGATGTATTGAAACAGCACAAAAAGTTTATGAACAGTTATTACAGGACAAGTTTTGATAAGATTCGTCTTGACCCGGATTTTGGTACTGCACTGGAAGCCCTCGAAAGGGGATTCAGAAAATTCCAGATTGACTATTATCTGGTAGGCGCAGTATCCAGAAACGTTTGGCTAAGCGGCATCCATGGCATATCGCCCCGCAGAACAACAGGCGATGTAGATTTTGCTGTTTTTATCCACGATAAAGGGATCTATCAGCAACTGAAAGAATACCTGATTAGCAAGGAAGGATTTCGTGCTTACGGGGGAAATGCGTTTGTGCTGATTTGGAAAGACAATACTGAAATAGACCTGCTGCCCTTTGGCGCTATTGAAGATGAAAACCGCAAAGTGACCATCGAGGGGCCAGGCTATACGAGTGTACAGGTAGACGGCTTTAAAGAGGTATATGAACAACAATTGCCGGAGATAGAACTGGACAGCAACCATCGTTTCAAATGCTGCACACTGCCAGGTATTGTACTACTGAAACTGATAGCCTGGGATGACCGGCCTGAAGCAAGGCGGGATGATATCAAAGATATTGCCGAAATACTGGATCATTTTTTTGATATGAATAATGAAATGATCTGGACAGAATATTCAGACCTGTTTGCCGCCACTCCCGATTTTGATGATGGCCGCGAAGGGCTTTTATTAATTGCTTCTTATGTGCTGGGAAAAGAAATAAAAAAGATAACCGGTGATCAAACACCGCTGTATGCCCGCCTGAAAGATATCATCAGCAAGAACTCTATCGATCCATTTTCCAGTAAAATGGCGCAGCTCATGGCGTCACACTTCGACAAGAGCGCGGAATATGTTTTTTATTTAATCAGGGAAATAGAAAAGGGATTGATTGAATAAATCGCTGGAATGTTGCGGATAAGACACGATAACAAAATGATCTTGCCAACGCTTAAGCCGGCTGATAATAAAACGTCACTGCCCCACAATTAAAGGTCTTCGTCTTAATAAGTTTAAGATCAATCCGGTGCTGTATGTTTTTAAATAAAGATAGCCCCCGCCCCAGTATAACCGGCTGAACGCAGAACTGGTATTCGTCAATTATACCAAGGTTCATGGCAGCTGCGATCAGGCCCGGACTGCCAATGGCAATGTCTTTGCCCGGCTGCTGCCGGAGTATTTCGATTTCATTTTTTATATCACCACTTACCAGTTTTGAATTTTTCCATTGCACACCTGTGAGCGTGTTTGAAAAAACAACTTTCCGGATATCGTCGATCAATACAGCAAACTCATCTGTCTGTTTATTGCCGCTGGGATTCTTTACTATACCTGGCCAGAAACTTTCCATCAACTGGTAGGTGATGCGCCCGTATACCAGGGTGCCGGTGTTGCGCAACAAATCATTGTAATGCGCATGTATTTCATCATCCGCACCGAGCTCGGTATGGTCGCAAAAACCATCCAGCGACATGTTCATGGCGGCAATTACTTTTCGCATAGGCTCCCGTTTAATAAATTACCTAACGCTACAGACGTTGATTGACCCGGAACTACTCACCCGCAGGTTCCCATAGTTCTACTTTATTTCCTTCTGCATCGAGGATATGTACAAATTTGCCATAGTCGTAGCTTTCGATCTTATCAACGATCGTTACACCTTCTTTCTTTAGTTCTTCCACGAGAGCCTCCAGGTTTTCTACCCGGTAGTTGATCATAAACCCGCTTTGCGAAGGCTCAAAGTATTTGGTGGTTTCCGGAAAGGGAGTCCACTGCGTAAGGCCTTTTTTGGTACTGTCTGCTGCCTCGTACCACTCAAATGATGCACCGTAGGGATTGGTATCCAGGCCAAGGTGTTTTTGATACCATTCCTTCATTTTATTGGGGTCCTTGCATTTGAAGAAAATGCCGCCAATACCTGTTACCTTTTTCATGTGTTGTGTTTTGTGTGTTTGTGGGGTTGTAATTGCCTTTACGGCGAAGCCGGCAAAAAAAGACACCGCAAGTAGCAATGTGATTACCGTTGCTTTTTTCATGGTGAACTGTTTATTTGCTGCCGGCGCAGGAATGATTGAGCTAAATGCGCCGGAAATGCCTGACAATAATACTGTTTTTTCACAGCACCGGCCCCGCTGTTTATACAAACAGGTCAGCCATGAGTACCTCGGCCTGTATGCGTCCAAGAAAGTGTTCGTTTCGGCGGGTACCGTAAGTAGTGATCATGGTAGGAAACAATGTTTTTCGCGTGTTGGTAGCTGTACGAAAAACATTCAGCTTGTTGTCGAGTTCGGCTGCATATTTTTTGTCAATAACAAATTCGCCTCCGGCAAATTTCATTTCACAGATATTAATGCAACGGTCCTGGCGGTCGAGCAGCAGGTCTATTTGTGCACCCTGAGCCTCTTTGCCGGGTGCAAAACGCCAGGCACTGGCACTGGTCAGCACTCCTTCAATACCGAGGCGGCGCCTGATCTGGCGCACGTGTTTCTGACAAACAGATTCGAAGGCAAGACCACTCCAGGCCGAGTAGGCTGCTGTGGCATACTGGCGCAGCCAGGTACCCTCACCCGTATCCTTTGCCTGCTCAATAAACTTCAGGTAAAACAATGAGTATTCGTCAGAGAGTTTGTAAATACTATCATTCGCATTTTTCTGAAAGGGAATATAGGGCGTAATAAAACCTGACTCTTCCAGTTCTTTTAATATCCGCGTGGTAGTACCTCCGGAAGTAAATCCACATTCTTCAATGATTTCGTTGCGCGTGAGGCCTTTCTGTTTGGCTGCCAGCGCACGGATCACCCGCTCGTGGTTGTCGGAATGAGCAAAGAGTGAACTGTACAGGTTGTTGAATTCATTTTTTAACGGGCCGTCTTTGGTAAAACATAAACGGTCTATGACCTGGGCTGCACTCTGTCCCGGGTTGATGTTGCGCAGGTAGTGTGGTATGCCACCCATTGTCATATATAGCTGCAACTGGTTGTAGTGATCAAGCAGTACACCCCTGCTTTTGAGATAAGCCTGCGTTTCGCCCAGTGTAAAAGGCAGTAGCCTGATCGTTTGGGTGACACGGTTGTGCAGGCCTCCCCGGTTGTTGATGACTTTATCGATCATCCACGAGGCGGCCGATCCGCAGATGATCACTTTGAGATGCGCTTTTTTAGAAGCCGATGTATTCCACCAGTGATCAAAAGCCTGCAGAAAACGCGACTTGTGGGTATCGATCCAGGGAAACTCATCCAGGAAAATAACAGCGGGCTTATCTGTTGCCAGCGTGTCGATATAAGCATCCAGCATCACAAAAGCCTGTAACCAGGTAGAAGGAATAGCCAGCGGCACCGCAGTTTTAGCTGCACGCTGCAGTGCCTGGCTGAAATTCTCCAGTTGGGTTTTCATGCCAGCTTCGTGGATGCCGGTAAATTCGAAGACAATAGATTCTTTGCAGAAGGTGCGAATAAGATAGGTTTTACCTACCCGCCGGCGGCCATATACCGTTATCAGTTCCGGGTCGGCAGATGCCAGGCGGCTTGTCAGTATTTGTTGCTCTTCTATGCGCCCGATCAGGTTCATGACCAGTTATTATCGTCCAAAATTAGTGTTTTTTGGGCCATTTTGGATCAAGATAAAAATTTATCGGCGTCCAAAATTGATATAAAAAAAGGTATTTTGGATGAGGATGTTAAATAAAATAACATAAAAAATTCATTATCAATTATAATAGTAACCCTGATTTCTACCCGGGCTGCTGGTTTGCAGTTACCGATGCATGGACTACCAGTGATCCTTTTCGTAAAAAACACCGAAAAATTCGCAGATCAACGAAATTTTCGTAGATTCACGAAAATTTCGCATAATGATTAAGCTCACTCATTCGGAAGAAGAAGTCATGCTGGTGATCTGGCAGATCGGCGAAGGCACTGTAAAAACCTTCCTGCCGCATCTGAGCGAAGAGCTGCCTTATTCTACTCTGGCTTCCATCATCAAAAACCTGGAGAAGTGCATTGAGAACGTCGGGATGGGCCTTTTCAATTTCGTCAAAAAGCACGACAGAGTAGGGGCGTCTTCGAACGGCCTCACTTAACTGCCCACCTTCTTCGTAACCGACATAACCGGGAGGTGCTCCTATGAGACGAGACACAGAATGTTTTTCCATATACTCGCTCATATCGATACGAATCATGTTTTGTTCATGATCAAAAAGTACCTCTGCTAAACTTTTTGCGGTTTCTGTTTTACCTACGCCCGTAGGGCCTAAAAATAAAAAGACCCCAATTGGCTTACTT
>JAGODE010000313.1 GCA_017998385.1 Chitinophagaceae bacterium
GGATGAGCCTCAACGGGTGGCAGAAGCCATCCACCTCATGAAGGTAAAACATGCGGTCATCACCTCTGTTGACCGCGATGAACTCAAAGATGGCGGCTCAATAATCTGGCACAACACCATCCGTGCAGTTAAAGCACTCAACCCCGATACCACGCTCGAAACCCTGATTCCTGATTTTAAAGGCAAAGCCGAAGATATTCAACGTGTCATTGATGCCGCGCCCGAAGTTGTATCACACAACATTGAAACAGTAGAACGGCTCACCCGCCAGGTGCGCATACAGGCTAAATACTGGCGTAGCATGGAAGTGATCCGTATCCTGAAGCAGGGTGGACGCCGCACCAAGAGCGGTATTATGCTGGGCCTGGGCGAAACACGCGAAGAAGTGATCCAGACACTGACCGACCTGCGCGACAATGGTTGCGATGTGGTCACCATCGGCCAGTACCTGCAACCAACACACAAACACCTGCCCGTACAACGTTTTGTGCACCCCGATGAATTTGCCGAATACCGCGAAGTGGGTTATCAGCTGGGACTGGACTATGTGGAAAGCGGCCCCCTCGTACGTTCTTCCTATCACAGCGAAAGGCATGTATTTCCCGGACTGGGTCGTCAGGAATGGGAAAAGAAGAAAAGCCAACAGATTCTTTAAATTCTCTTCATTTGGGGGTAAATTAGTCGCTTAATTAACTTAAGCTGCCACATTATTTGCCCATGACCATTTTTCGTTCCCTCTGCATTGTTATTTGTCTTCTTGTACTACAGCTGAATGTCAGTGGTCAGCAATACCAGCTCAATGGAAATGCGCGGGCCAACTCCTGCAATTGTTATACACTTACCGACCCCGCAACCTTTCAAAGCGGAAGTGCCTGGAATAAGACGCTTTTTGATCTCACAAACCCTTTCGATTTTCGTTTCAGCGTTTTCCTGGGCTGCCAGGATGCAACCGGAGCGGATGGCATTGCCTTCATGCTGCAGCAAATGAGTACCAGCCTCGGCGCCTCCGGTGGAGGTATGGGGTTTGACGGTGTATCACCTTCTATCGGCATCCTGCTCGATACCTGGCAGAATACAGAGAATAATGATCCCGCCTACGATCATATCAGCATTCAGGCCAATGGCCGGCTTACACATGGCAGCGATCTTGCCGGACCCGTAAGGGCTTCGGCTACCAGCGATAATATAGAAGACTGTGCCTGGCATATCCTTCGTATCACCTGGGATCCTGTAACCCAGCTGATCAGTGCCTACTTCGACGGCAACCTGCGCGTGCAGGCCCGGATCGACCTGGTTGGTACCATCTTCAACAATAACCCAAAGGTATACTGGGGTTTTACAGCAGCTACGGGCGGATCGTATAACCTGCAGCAGTTTTGCACGGCACTGGCTCCTATGTTCAATACCGATTTTACCAATAATACTGCCTGCACAGGAAGTACCATCCATTTTACCAATACCTCCGAATCATTTGCGCCCATACAGGCTTATTACTGGGATTTTGGCGATGGCACGCACAGCACACTGAAAGACCCGCCACCGCATCTCTATGCCGCACCGGGATTATATACCGTAAAACTGGCGCTCAAAGGCTTTGACGGATGCGACAGCGATACGTTGCGCACGGTTATTACGATCGGAGACCCGCCGGTTGCCAGCTTCGATATTTTTGATACCTGCGCAGGCATTGCTCCGCGCATCATTGACCGCTCCCGTGTAAACGTAGGGTCTATTACGCAATGGACCTGGGAGGTAGATAATGTAACAGTAAGCAATGCGCAGCAGCCACAACTGAATAATCTCAGTGCAGGGCCGCATACGATTCGCCTTACGGCCGGAAGCAACAATGGCTGTCCCGCAGCAGCTGCACAAAAGAGTTTTACCATTCTGCTCACGCCACGTATCAGCGCAAGTGCTGATGACGGTTGTGTAAATATTCCCGTCTCCTTTACCGGTCAGCAACTCGACAATGCCACCACCATTACACAATGGGACTGGACCTTTGGCGATAATCAGCGCGGTTCTCAGCAGCAAACACAACATATTTACCGGCAAAAAGGAAATTATACAGCACAGGTGACAGCCGTTGCATCCAATGGCTGCAAGGTTGTATCCGACAATATCCCCCTGTTCATCAACCAGGCCGATGCATGGGCAGGCAACGATACCGTATTTATCAAAGATGTACCGTTTCAATTGCAGGGCTCAGGTGGTGGCAGCTATCTGTGGACGCCTGCAACGGGTTTAAACAATGCTGCTATTGCAAATCCTACAGGCGTTCTGCAGGACGATATTACCTATACACTCAAAGTCACTACTCCCGAAGGATGTGAGGATACGGATGATATTCATATTACTGTTTTCAAAGAGTCGCGTGTATATGTACCTGGCGGTTTTACACCAAACCAGGATGGTCTTAACGACATCCTGAAACCTTACCTGATCGGCATTCGCAGTATGGATTACTTTACTGTTTACAACCGCTGGGGGCAGGTCATATACTCGACCAAAGATCTCAATGCCGGCTGGAATGGCCAGTACAAAGGCATGCTGCAACCTACTGGTGTATATGTGTGGAGACTGCGCGCCACAGATTATGTGGGCAAGGTTTATGAACTAAAAGGAACATCAACTCTAATACGCTGATCATGCGTCTGTGTTATTTTCTTTTTGCACTTGTATTGAGCTTATTGTTTTTGCCGGCAACAGCGCAGCTACGCTGGCAACAGATTGATACTGGATATGGGCGACTGCCTGCATCTGTAAAGCTGTATAAAACGACCGATTCGCTGGCAGGGGAGCCCAACATCGCTTTTTACCTGGAGGCCGATCTCAACGACCGCAGCCTGGAGTTTACTACTGATACCAGCTACGGGCGCCGGCTAACCCCCGTACAATTTGCCGCCAAAAATGACAACCCGCTGGCCATTATCAATACCACTTTTTTCTCCTTTGAAACCAATCAAAACCTGGGACTGGTGATCCGCAACGGTAAACTGCTCGCTTATAATATCAATTCGGTATACAGCAAGGCAGACAGCCAGTACCACTATGTACTGCCCGGCACGTTTGGCATCCGTAAAAACCGGAAAGCTGATATTGCCCATGTGTTTACCGATAGCATCCACAGACGTCCCTATACACTTACTTTCGGCGTACCCCGCTACAAAAAAGGAAAACCAAATCCTGTGCTGAAAGATGTGGCCTGGGCGATGCCCTGTTCTTTCGCACGCAGAAAGAAACGATGGCGGATGGAAACGGCAGTTGCCGGCGGGCCGGTGCTCATTCAGCAGGGAGAGATCAGGATCAGCAATGAAGCCGAACGGAAATTTATGGGCAATGCCATTAATGACCGGCATCCACGCACAGCTATCGGTTATACAGCCTCCGGTAAGCTGATCATACTGGTCATAGAGGGGCGAAATAAAGGGAAAGCAGCCGGGGCTACACTGACACAGGAGGCTATGATCCTGCGCTCGCTGGGTTGTGTAGAAGCCCTCAACCTCGATGGGGGCGGCAGCAGCTGCCTCCTCGTCAATGGCCGGGAGACGATTACCCCGTCTGACAAAGCCGGACAACGGGCAATTCCCGGAATTTTACTAATCCGGTCAAAAATAAACCCCTAAAAACAGAATTTTTGGGGGTAAAATTTGCATAAGCGGGGGATTGGCACAATTTTGTCTCTCCAAATCAAAATTCACTCCATGAAAAGGCTCATCTACCCCCTGATGCTCGTGACGCTGTCACTGTTTGCAGCTGCAGCCATTACAACCATTACCGCTAAAACGCTGGCATCCTACTACAAGGACGATGCTCAGCCTGCCGGTCTGGCCCATGGCAATGCCGAAACACTGAAGCTCACCGCCAGTCGATGAGATCGTAGTAAGGTGAAACAGATTTGTCAACACCCATGCTACCCCAAACCGGGGCCGGCATGTCAGTCAACTTCATAAAAAAGTCCGCTCTTGCGGACTTTTTTGTTATACGCTTGGCAGGGTAGAAGGCTTAAGGTAAAGGGCAGAGGGAAATTATACCCTTTAAACACCTTATACCTTCCATCTTATACCCTTTATCCTTTACTTCATTTCCCACGCCAGCGCACTGGCTCCCAGGATGGCGGCATCTGATTCTTTAAGGTGACTGATCAGGATTTTTACTTTATTCTGAAATACCTGGATCAGGTTGGCTTCCATATGTTCGCGGGTGGGTTTCAGGATAAGATCACCGGCCTTGGTAAGACCGCCGAATAATACAATGGCCTGCGGGCTGGAAAACATAACGGCATTGGCCAGTGCCAGGCCGAGGATACGGCCGGTAAATTCATAGACATGACGGGCCAGGGCATCGCCCTGTATCGCCGCTTCATATACTTTTTTGGAGTCAATATCGTCTTTGGGTATATCGCGCAGCAGGCTGGGCTCATTGGTGGTTTCCAGCAGCTCCAGGGCTGTATAACGAACACCGGTGGCAGAGGCATAGCTTTCGAGCGATCCGCGTTTGCCGGTGCCCGGATGCAGACGTCCATCGGGGATGATAATCGTATGGCCAAGTTCGCCGGCAAAGCCATCATGACCATAAATAAGCTGGCCATTGGCTACAATACCACTGCCCACACCTGTACCCAGGGTAATCATGATAAAATCGCGCATACCCTTTGCTGCTCCATACATCATTTCACCAATGGCAGCCGCATTGGCATCATTGGTAAGGGTAACAGGAAGCTTGAACTTATTTTCAATGAGCTTGGCAAGCGGAATAATACCTTTCCAGGGCAGGTTGGGTGCATACTCGATTGTGCCGGTATAAAAGTTGCCATTGGGCGCTCCCACACCAATTCCTTTTATCTGCCCGATACCACCTGATTTTTCGAGCAAAACAGAAAGTTCATTATATAATTCATCGATGAATGAATTGACATCTGCATGTTTTTTGGTAGAGATTTCGCCGGAGAAAAGAACGTTACCATCTCTGTCCACAATGCCGAATTTAGTGCCGGTACCGCCGATATCGATACCTACTGCCAACTGC
>JAGODE010000055.1 GCA_017998385.1 Chitinophagaceae bacterium
GTATAGTTGAGACTTTCCTCCGTGGAAGTCGTTGGTTTTCGTTTCAATCTCGACCCCTGGTTCTCCAGGGGTTTCTTATTGAATAAAAGAGTTGTTAATAAAAATGGAAATATTATACGGCCTGGTGAATAGACAGGCTATGAATAAACTGCGGCTTATCTGTCTGCAGGAGATCGGCCACGGTGGTTTGGCGGTAGAATTCACGCACTTCTGTCTTAAACCCATACAGACGATTGTGCAGGGGACAGGGGTCAGCTGCATTACAGGGCCGCATACTCAGCATGCAGGTTGTAAAATAAGATTCTCCTTCCGTGAGCAGAATGATCTTTTCCAGCGGTGTTTGCAGCGTCTGTTCATTGATATAAAAGCCCCCCTGCTGTCCGCGTGTAGAGCTAATAATACCCGCTTTTACGACCTGTTTCATGATTTTTCCGAGAAAATGACGCGGCACGCCCAGTGCGGCAGCAATTTCCTCAATACGTATTTTACGACGTTCGTCGTTCATCAGCGATACATACAACACACCTCTCAGTGCATAGCCGAATGATTTGGATAATATCATGCGTAAGATTAAGAGTAGCAAATCTATCGGCTCTTTGGCGCGAAGCGCCTGATGAATCTCAGTGTAAAAATTGATGCACATCAGCCCGACTGCATACAAATTCTTTTTCATAAAAGACACAGACATCCTTTTAACGGGCGCCTGATTTTGCTGTTTCCATTATCTATAGAAAACAGCTGCAAAATCCTCTTTCTGTTTAGCGTATTCTTTTAATTGTACCCTTTTGCTTTCACAGCGGCAGGCCAATATGGCCTATAGAAAAAATGAGAGAAGAAAACGGCATTTCTTGCAGACAAACTACCCATAAAAGACACGGTTATCTTTTTAACAGCCCACAAAATCTGCTATTCTTCGTAGATTTAATTTGTGAAAAAAATCGTCCCCTTTTTCCTGCTTGTACTGGCAAACATGAGCTGCTCCAAAAACAATGGCGGTAGTGATGACCGGGTAGCACCCGTCATTACACTCAGCAGCCCGGCACAGGACCAGACATTTGCCGGCAACCAGGTTGTTGCCATTACTGGTACCATCACCGATGCTGAAAAGATTGCAGAAGTACATATACATATATCCAACACAGACAATGGTAGTCTGCTGGTAGATATACACCGGTATCCCGGTACAGGCAATTATGCACTTAACGAGACTTTTACCATACCGGGCAATGGCACTTACCGCATACAGGTTATTGCCAAAGACAATAGTGCCAATGAGGGCAGAACGGCTGTCAGTATCAACAGCAACTGATCAGGCCTGGCGCGTTCTGTTATTTTCCTGGTACTGCAGCCGATACAGATCCAGTCGCCGGTCTGACCAGGGCTGAACACTTCCGTATTCGCGGTTACGCTTAAGCAGGTTCATATCCAGCTCCTGTACGATGGCAGTTTCTACATTGGGTGGCGCTTCCGCTGCCAGTCCTTCGCGGTGAAACTCTATATCGCTGGGCGTAAGAATGGCCGATTGTGCAAAATGGATATCCAGGTTATCTACATCGGGCAGGTTGCCTACACAACCCGTTATCACCACATATACCTGATTTTCGATGGCCCTGGCCTGGGAACAATAACGGACCCGCAGATAAGAACGCCTTTCATCCGTATTGAAGGGCACAAAAATAATCCGGGTACCTTTAGATGTTGCAATGCGGGCCAGCTCCGGAAATTCGATATCATAACAAATGGCTATGCTGACTTTGCCGCAGTCTGTATCAAAAACGCGCACTTCCTGACCCGGCTGTACACCCCACCACTTACGCTCATGGGGAGTGATGTGAATCTTATACTGTTTGGCATACGTTCCATCGCGTTTAAACAGGAAAGAAACATTGTACAGATTATCATCTTCGATCAGGAAATGTGACCCGGCTACAATATTGATATTATACTTGATTGCCAGTTGTGTAAACAACTCAATGTACTGTCCTGTAAACTGATCCAGCTGACGTACGGCGTCGGCAGGATGTTTCTTGGGCAGGAAGGTTAGGAGTTGCATGGTAATCATCTCCGGAAAAGCAACAAAGTCGGCGCGGTAATCGGACGCTACATCTACAAAATATTCGCAGTTGGCGGCAAACTCTTCAAAACTGCCAATGTCGCGCATCTGGTATTGGATACAGGCCACTCTTACATAGGGGTCTCTCCGGTGCTGCCGGCTTTTACGTTCCTCATACAGCAGATTATTCCATTCGAGGAATGTACCATAGCCCATAGATTCCTTATCATTAGGCAGGTAGTTGGGCAGCAACCGCTGCAACACAAAACCGTTGGAAAGCTGGGCGGTAAGTACAGGATCATAAATCTTCCGGTCAATCACACTCTCCACGTACTGTTCTACGCGCATATGCGCTGCATATTTATGGTAATTGGGCAGACGGCCACCAATGAGCATACACATAAGATTGCGATCCTTTACCAGCTTTTTCCGCATATCATAGAGACGGCGGGCCAGTTTCATTTGCCTGAAATCCGGATGCACCATTATTTCCATTCCATATAACGTATCGCCTTCGGGATCGTGATTGCGGATATATCCGTTATCGGTTAGTTCATTCCAGCTGGCGGTAGCCGAATACTGATTACGACGAATGATGAGGCTGCAGCTCGATGCCACAATCTGCTTATTGTATTCCACACAATACTGACCCTCCGGAAAAATTTTCAGAATACTTTCAAACTGTTCTTTTTTCCAGGGCAGCATGCCGGGAAAACAGATTAACTGCAGGGCGCAGATCGCTTCATAATCCTTGAGCCGAATGGCACGTGTGCGTACACGTTTTGCCGGAATCTTTTCAATACTCATGATAATCCGTTTGCATTTAATTAAATATAATACTCTGTAACGGCAAATCGGGGTAAATGTTTACCAATTCGCACATACCTGCCGGGTCACACTTCACAAAGAAGTTGATCCTATATCTTTGCAGCATGCATATCGACATTCTCTCTGTACTACCAGAACTGCTGAAAAGCCCTTTTGAACACAGTATTATGAAGCGCGCCCAGGACAAGGGGTTGCTCGAAGTGGTAACTCATCACCTGCGTGACTGGGCTGTGAATGAATATGGACAGATAGACGACTACCAGTATGGTGGCGGAGCCGGTATGGTAATGATGTGTGAACCGCTGGCCAATGCGATCGACCAGCTCTCTGCCCGGCGCACCTACGATGAAATCATTTACCTCACTCCCGATGGCGAACGTCTTAACCAGTCAATAGCCAATCAGCTTTCATTAAAAAATAACCTGCTACTCATCTGCGGCCACTACAAAGGCATAGATGAGCGCATACGTGAGCATTATGTAACCCGCGAACTGTCTATTGGCGATTATGTGCTGAGTGGAGGCGAGTTGCCGGCAGCAGTGCTGGTAGATGCCATCGGCCGTTTGTTGCCAGGCGTACTGAATGATGAAACTTCGGCCCTGTTTGATTCTTTCCAGGACAACCTGCTGGCACCGCCTGTATATACACGGCCGGTGGAGTTTCGGGGCTGGCCCGTACCGGCTGTACTGATGAGCGGCGACCACCGGAAAATAGAAGAATGGCGCCACGACCAGTCTGTTGCACGCACGAAAGAGCGTCGTCCCGATCTTCTGGATGAGTAACCAATGCTGTTGAGTACCATCCATAAACTACCCATTTTACCCCTTCATCCACCCCTATTGGATACGCCATACTTTTGATAATTACTGGTTTGTCATTAAAGACACCCCGGTTTGTTTTATGACAGTCATTTTTAGCTTTTTATCAGGGATTTAGCACATTTCTTATACAATAAAAAAAAGCGCGTCGTTATAGGCGGAAAACAGTAATTTCACGGCGTTTCTGCCAATATCCGGAGCAAAGAAACAATTGATTTTCCGGCAGTTGGCGGTTAAATGAAATAAGACCACTGCATGAAGGCCCTGACCACCATAACAGATCCCGTATACGTTGCCAAAGAAGAATTTACCGCATACGAAAGATTTTGGCTTCGCTACATTAACGATAAACGCGACCTCCCGTTTATTCATTTACTGACAGCCATACACCTGCTGGTGCTTCCTTCCGCTATTGTATTGTATACTCCGCTGCTGCAGGGATGGTACTGGTGGATGCTTTACATTCCCTATTTCTATATTTCGCAGCTTTATTTCAAAGGCCGTTTCGGTCTCATGCTGCATTGCATCAGTCATCGTAAACTTTTCAAAAAAGGCTATACCTGGATCTATCATTGGGTAATCTGGGGTATCTGTCCCTTCTTTGGTCATACGCCCGAAACCTATTTTGTACACCATATGGCCATGCATCATGTGGAAAACAACATGCACGATGATGCCAGCAGCACACTCAACTATCGCCGCGACAGTCTCCGTGGATTTATTGCCTATGTAACCCGCTTCCTGTTTCTCGGTTTCCGCGATACGTTCATGTACCTCTTTTCGCGCAAGCGCAAAAAGTTTTACATGCGGCTTACTTATGGCGAAATGTCGTTTTATGCTTTTTGTGTGCTTATGTGCTTCGTGAACTTCAAAGCCACTCTTTTTATCTTTATCATACCGTTTGTATTTGCACGCATCGTAATGATGCTGGGCAACTGGGCACAGCACGCTTTTGTTGACCCCAACGATCCCGAAGAAAATACGATCAACTGCATCAACACCAAATACAACCAGACCTGCTGGAACGATGGTTATCATGCGGTACATCACCTGCGTCCGGCCCTCCACTATACCGAAATACCTGTGGAGTTTATGAAGAATAAAGACAAATTTGCCGAACGCAAAATCCTGGTATTCGACGGTATTCACTACCTCCACATATTTGTCTGGCTCATGACCAAACGCTACGACAAGCTCGCCGACAATCTCGTCAACGTCAACAACATGTTCGCCAGCCGCGAAGAAGCTATAGCGGTAATGAAAGAGCGGACGAAACCAATGAAGCGATTTGAAAATTTGGTGATTTGAAAATTTGAGGATGGACGAAAGTTTGAGTTTTGCAGTGCTATCACAGACCTGTTGACTTACGGATTATCTTCAAATCCTCAAATCGTCACATCTTCAAATCCGCTATATTGCGGTATGGCATCATTCTCCCTTTCCGGTCGCCTGGCCGATATTCATCAGCAACGCATTTATCCTGCACGTGTGGATGTGAGTGATGGGCGCATTGTCCGTATCACCGAAATTGACAGCAGTGAGCTGGATAGCGACGACTATATTCTGCCTGGTTTTATCGACAGTCATGTACATATCGAAAGCTCCATGCTGGTGCCGGCCGAATTTGCGCGGCTGGCTGTGGTACATGGCACGGTAGCCACGGTAAGCGATCCGCATGAAATTGCCAATGTATGCGGCATGGAAGGTGTCCAGTACATGATTGAAAATGGTAAAACGGTTCCTTTCAAATTCAACTTTGGTGCACCCAGTTGCGTACCGGCTACTGTTTTTGAGACTGCCGGAGCCACACTCGACGCCGAAGCTGTGACCCAACTGCTCGGGAGTGAAGATATCCGCTACCTCAGCGAGATGATGAATTTTCCCGGTGTACTGCATGGTGACCCGGAAGTGATGGCCAAGATCGCTGCCGCTCATCGGCTCGGCAAACCCGTAGACGGGCATGCGCCCGGTCTGCGTGGCGACACTGCCCGCCAGTATATTGCTGCCGGCATCAGTACCGATCACGAATGCTTTACTGCAGAAGAGGCCCTTGATAAACTGGCTGCCGGTATGAAAATCATCATTCGCGAAGGAAGTGCTGCCAAAAACTTTGAAGCCCTTATCGGTCTGCTGCGTGATTACCCCGGGATGATTCTTTTCTGCAGCGATGATAAACATCCTGACAGCCTGGTGCTGGGCCATATCAACCAGCTTTGTGCGCGTGCTGTTTCCAAAGGCATTGACCTGTTTCATATCCTGAAAGCAGCCTGCAGCAACCCGGTCAATCATTACAAACTGGATGTAGGACTGCTGCGTACCGGCGATCCGGCCGACTTCATTTGTGTAAAAAACCTCGAAGAGTTCATCGTCACCAAAACCTATATCAATGGGCAACTGGTTGCCAAAGATGGCCAGTCGCTGATCAAAACAACGGCAGCGGGTATAGTAAATAATTTTTCCTGCTCCCCTAAAACACCTGTCGATTTTGCCGTTGAGGTTGCCGGAACTGATCAACAGACCATCCCCGTTATTGAAGCCCTTGACGGCCAGCTGATCACCAACCGCCTGAATGAAAGTGCGCTGATAGAGGATGGATATATAAAAGCTGATATTGCACGCGATATACTGAAAATTGTAGTGGTGAACCGCTACCAGGATGCTCCTGTTTCCAAAGCTTTTATCCGCAACTTTGGCCTGCGCCAGGGCGCTATTGCTTCTTCGGTAGCGCACGACAGTCATAATATTGTGGCGGTAGGCGCAGACGATGAAAGTATCTGCGCGGCGGTGAATGCAGTGATTGACGCCAAAGGCGGCGTTTCGATTGCACTACCCGGGGCGCAAACAGAAGTGCTGCCGCTGCCTGTGGCCGGCCTTATGAGTCAGGCCGATGGTTATGAGGTAGCAGAGGCCTATGCCCGTATTGACCGGGCTGCCAAAGAAGCCGGATCAACACTCGGGTCACCGTTTATGACCCTTTCATTTATGGCACTACTCGTTATTCCACATCTAAAACTCAGCGATAAGGGATTGTTTGACGGTGACAGCTTTTCCTTCGTTTCTTAAAATAAATGTTATGCGGAGACACGTATCGGTATTGTTGTTAACAACATTTTTTGTCTGGTCCTGCAACCAGGGCGACAACAAAAAGGCACCGGAAAAACCCGTTACAGACAGCAACGCTATTGCAACACCAGGCAACAAGATAACTGCTGCATCAGACAGCGTACGGCTGTTTGAGCTTTCGCAGCATATTCTCACTCTCCTAAAAAACAAACAGTACGATTCGCTCGGTTCATTTATTCATCCGGTCATGGGCATACGCTTCAGTCCTACTGCGTATGTAGACACCGTAGATCAGCCGCTCCTGAGTGTAGCCGCATACCATCAGGCCATCCGGCAACCCAAAGCCGGCACCTGGGGCGTATATAATGCCGAAACAGACGAGCCCCGCCTGTTAACCTTACCCCAATATCTCGACCGGTATGCTTATGACAAGGATTACCTGCAGGCACCCCAAAAAGCCTTTAACCGTTTTTTGGGTGGCGGAAACTCGCTTAACAACCTGAAAGCGATCTATCCGCAGGCAGATTTTACCGAATACTACTTCCCTGGTTTTGAGCCGAAATATGAAGGTTTGGACTGGAAAACCCTGCGTCTCGTGTTTCGCACACAGGATGGGAAGACCTGGCTTATTGCCGTCATCAGGGATGAATGGACCATCTGACAGCTTTCACATTTCGTTAGTAATATTCCGGGGCATTGCTGCATCTAAGAAATAAGGTTGCAGGCAAAAAACAACCTCCCGGTATATGAAAAAGTTACTCTCCGTAAGCACAAGCATCGATCAGCCCGGCCTGCTCCAGAACCTGGTAGAAAAGCTGGCCACCAGGCATATCAGTTACCCGCCACTCCACCGCCGCATTACCAAAGATCTGCGCACGGTTGAAACAGCCAGTACTGAAACATTTATGGCTGGTACACTTAGTCTCAATGAAGCCGCTGGCGAAGGCGATCAGGTGGCGCGTATCCCTTTTATCACCCAATTTCTTTTTACCTGCGTTCAGGAAAATGAAGACAGTTACCGGCTTACCTGGTGCAGCAGTTTGTCATAGCCCTTTTATTAATATTTCGCTGTATAAAGGCATTTCATAAAGTTGCATGTCAACGGCAAATTTTTACCGGAACAAGAGCCGGTGTTGCAAACTGTTGAAAATATTTTAATTATAAGACAAATTCGCATACTCTTTTCAGTGATCGAATCATTATGTATATTTTTCAGTAGCCTAGACGATTTATGCTGTTTTACATCTTACAGAATAGCCTTACTTATTAAGAAGCGCTTATGAGAATTTTTAAACTGGGCATGATCGCCTCAATCATCTTTCAGTCAATTAACAGCCCCCCTCAAAAGAATCTGGATCTGACCATCAAAATTGTTCCCGGGATTGACAAATCCAATCTTTCCATCTACCTGAATACCGGCAAAAGCGAGCGGAATTTCACCCAAACAAAAAATACAATACGACTTAAAGAAGAATTCAGTACCAGATACGCTCACATTGCCATAATTATTAAGTCGGGGAAGACCGATGAGCAAGCCTCCTAAAGATTTTATGCCTCAGAAAGCTCAGCACTACTTAAGAAAGTATGCCACTGAAAAAATAAAAAAACAGCTGGGTGATTATCTCCGGAAAGAGGTTGTATCAAAAATAAACGAAGGCCCTGAGAATAGCTTAAACACCTACCAGTCTCCATCAGGCACCCGAATAAAAAAAGGCTGCCTCATACTTTTGAGACAGCCTCTTTCTGATTATATATCAATGCGCTTATTAATGCTGTCCACAACTACAGCTTTCTTCCTGTGTGGCATCATGCCAGGGGAAGCTGGTCGCGTTTTTATTGGTTTCCCAGAAGAATAATCCACGCGGGCGGGGATTATTTCCAATTTCATTCATGGTCTCGGCGTCATAAAGCCGTCCATTTACCATGGTATAACGGATACTTTCTGTATTACGGATATTATCAAGCGGGTTTTTATCCATTACCAGCAGATCGGCCAGTTTGCCCGGCTCCAGCGAGCCAATAGAGCGGTCAAGACCCAGACTGGTCGCCGAGTTCATGGTAGCAGTACGCAGTGCCTGCAGATTACTCATACCACCCTGCTGCATCATCCAGATTTCCCAGTGTGCGCCGATGCCCTGTATCTGTCCATGTGCGCCCATATTGACCAGCACGCCTGCATCCATTAGTTTCTTCAGACTTTGTGAAATAAGGATATGTCCGTTTACATATTCTTCTTCGGGCAGCATAGTACGGTGACGGCTGCGGGTATCAATCACGGAGCGGGGTGTAAACCTTAGCAGCCTTTCTTTTTCCCATACATTGGTATGCTGATACCAGTAATATTCACCACTTACCGATGCATAGCTTACAATCAATGTAGGCGTATATCCTGTTTTGGCATTTTTCCACAACTGCACTACATCGTTGAAAAGCGGGGCTACGGGCGGGTTATGCTCAATGGTAGTATGACCGTCGAGTATCATGCTCAGGTTGTGATAGAAGAAAGAGCCGCCTTCAGGCACTACTTCCATATTCAGCTCGCGGGCCGCCTGAATGATCTGCTGCCTTTGTTCACGGCGGGGCTGATTATAACTTTTCACCGAAAAAGCTCCCAGCGCCTGTGTACGCCGCAATGCGCTGCGCGCATCGTCGATTGAGTTGACTACGGCTTTAAAGTTTCCGTCAGCACCATACAAAACGGTACCGGTTGAAAATACTCTCGGTCCGGTCATACGGCCGGCCCTGATCATTTCACTTTGTGCAAACACCATCTCACTGTTGGCCGAGGGGTCATGCATAGTGGTAACGCCATAGGCCAGGTTGGCATAGTAAGCCCAGTGTTTCTGGGGAGTAATGCCACTGCGGAAATGGTTGCCATGTGCATGCGCGTCAATAAAACCGGGGGTAATAGTTTTGCCCTGGCAGTCGATCTTCAAAGCACCTGCAGGTATGGTTACGGCAGATGCAGCCCCTACTGCTTTGATAAGATTTCCTTCTACCAGCACGGTACCATTTTCAATAACCTCATCACCTTTCATGGTAATGATACGGGCATTTACAAAAGCAATGCTACCCTGTGGTTTGTCGGCAGGTACAGTGAGGCCCACCTCAATACCCTTCTCCGGTATTTTAAACAGCGAATCGGGTTTATTGGCAATAAATTCAAACCGCTCATCGAGATTGATCGAGTAATACTGGCTGCCCAGTGTATAATGCAACTGGCGGCTATCGGCACTCCAGTGCAGATTGAAGCCGGCATCGCGCGACACGAGTTTAACCGGGAAATCGCTGGTGCCGCTGCCAATATCAAGTGTTTTACCCGTCTGCGGAAATGCTGCTACATATGCTTTGTGCAGGTCTACGAAGGCAATCCAGTTGCCATCCGGAGAAACGGTAAACTGGTTGCCATAGGTGCTCTTCAGGTGCTGGCGTACATCTTCACCATCGGTACGGCAACTGGCAAGGCCACTACCCGTCTGGAAGTAAATACGATCGCCCTGTGGTGTGAATACCGGCGCATCGCCACCGGCGCGCACAAAACTTTCCTGGCGTCCTTCTGCGTCCATGATGTAAATACCCGGGCGTGCCGTATAAGCTTCGCCCAGGGCATCGCTGCCGCCTTCCCTGCGGAATACGATCTGTTTTCCGTCGGGCGAGTAGGATGGTTGCCGGTAAATACCTTTGGCTGTTGTCAGCCTCACTGGCTTAGCCGCACCCGTCAGGTTTACTTTATAAATGGCGCCACTGGCCGAGTCGCTCCAGGTGATATAGATAAGCGATTTGCCATCGGGCGAAAAAGAGGGCTCCATTTCAAATCCGGCTGCACGATAGGCTGCTGGTGCAGCAGCAGTGATCTGCTGTGGCTGACCTGCCGGCAATTCTTTTTTCCAGAGTGACCCCACGGCATTAAACACCATCCATTTACCATCGGGCGACGTAATGGCCTGGCGAATCATTTTCACTGCTACAGAAGGCTGATTGATGTCCTGCTGAAAACGCACCGCATCGTATACGCGCTGTTTTACCTGGCAGGTAAAAGGAATAGCAGTAGCCTTATTCACGCCATCTACATCAATCTTCAGTATTTTACCATCACTCCAGATAATGATCTGTTTGTCATCGGGTGTCCAGGCATATCCGGTATAACTTCCAAAAACGGTCCAGGCCTCCTGCTGATCTTTGGAGAGTTTATCATACACCGGCCACTCCTCTGCTGTTTCGAGATTGCGCAGATACAGCACTGTACTGGTGCGCACGCGTTTTATAAATGAAAGATATTTTCCGTTATGTGAAAGCTGCGGACGAACGGCACCACCCGGACCTCCTGTTATATTCTCCAGTGAGCCTTTTTGCCGGTCATAACGGCGAATAACAAATATCTGGTTGTTGGGGTCTTTGTTGTATTGGAAATATCCGCCGGGATACATATCCTCGCTGAAGTAAACATATCGACCATCGGGCGATACCACAGGCTCATTCACATCCTGCTGATCATTCTTACGTGCAGTGAGTTGCAGACCATTGCCCCCCGTAACGTGATAAAGCCACATTTCACCTGCCCCCAGCGAGCGCGATGAGGTGAAGTGCTTGCGGGCTACTATATACTGCCCGTCGGGAGTCCAGCAGGCATTGTTGAGCAGGCGAAAGCTTTCTTTTGTCACCTGCTTCGCGCTACTGCCATCGCGGTCCATAACCCAGATATTATCACCACCGCCGGCATCGGATGTAAAAAGGATCTTTTTGCCGTCGGGGCTGTAGCGAGGTTGTACTTCAAATGCATGTCCGCCCCGTAACAGGGTAGCCTGTCCGCCCGAGGCAGGGATTGTATAAATATCACCGAGCAGATCAAATACGATCTCTTTTCCATCGGGTGATATGTCCAGATTCATCCAGGTACCTTCAGATGTGCTGAAGCTTACATCCTGGTAAGGACCTCCGGGATTGCTGACATCCCATTTTTTACTGTCTTTCTTATCCTGACCCGAAGCCATCAGTATACACAGGCTGGCCGATACGGTCATGAATGATCGGAAAAATTTCATGTGATTGATTTTGGGGGCTGGAAGGTAAAGAAAACAATGGTATTACAGCCGGGCCCGGGTTGAGCGGCAGGAGGAGCAGATAAACCGCCGAAAATGACCAGCTTATTTGGAACCAGACGAAAATCAGTTGCAGAAAAGTACAAAATGAATAGCTTGCACTTTTTTTAGTACAATACTATGGCTATTAAAGTAATTGCATTTGATGCAGACGATACATTGTGGGTGAATGAACCTTATTTCCAGGAAACGGAAAAGAAGTTTTGTGCATTACTCGAAGATTATGTGCCGCACCACACTGCTGCGCAGGAATTATTTAAAACAGAGATCCAGAACCTGACCCTTTATGGTTACGGTGTAAAGGGATTTATGCTGTCAATGATTGAAACTGCCCTGCGTGTTTCGCGCAATACCGTGAGTATGGAGGTGATCGAAAAAGCCATTCAATATGGAAAAGAGCTGCTCGACAAACCTATCGAGATGCTGGATGGTGTAGAAGATGTATTAAAACAACTTGTTGGAAAATACCGGCTGGTAGTAGCTACAAAAGGCGATCTGCTCGATCAGGAACGCAAGCTGCGCAAGTCGGGTATTTCGCATTACTTTCATCACATAGAGATCATGTCTGAAAAAATGGAAAGCGATTACCAGGCGTTGATCAAACATCTTGACATTGCCCCCGATGAGTTTCTGATGCTGGGCAACTCGCTCAAATCAGATGTCTTACCTGTGTTGGCCATTGGCGGCCATGCCGTTCACATCCCTTATCATACCACCTGGGCACATGAAAAGGTAGAACACCGGATTGAGCATGAGCGTTTCCGCGAAGTAACCCGGATGAGCGAAGTGCTTGCCTTTCTGTAAATGCCTGCTGGCTTTAACCCTACGACCCATGAATAGTAAAGTAGCACCCGGATTAAAACGTACTGCCGTACTCTGTGTATTGCGACACGCCGATCGTTTCCTGTTGTTGCGACGGTTGAAAGAGCCGAACCGCGATAAATATACACCGGTAGGCGGCAAGCTTGATCCTTTCGAAAGCCCGCTGGATGCAGCCCTTCGTGAAACCTGGGAAGAAACCGGCATCCGGGTAGAACATATGCGTTATGCCGGTGTGCTGGTAGAAACCTCGCCTACAGATTATAACTGGACCGGCTTTGTATATGTAGCTTCTATTGATGATATACCACCACCACCCTGTAATGAAGGCACGCTCGAATGGATCGCGCTTGACGAGGTGCTGCAGGTACCCACACCTCCTACAGATTGGTTCATCTACCAGTACATTGTAGATGGTCGTCCCTTTGCCTTTCACGCAGATTACGATGCTGAACTGCAGCTGCTCCGGATGACGGAAGAGCTGGAAGGTATCAGTCTGGTGCCGGCACCTGTGCAATAAAGCCGTCATTCACCGCCCTCATACGGCCTTTTACCGAGAAAGTCCTGAAAATGGCCCATCTGCGCTTGCTCAAAGCGAAGGCTCACTATAGTTTTACATAAAAATCAGAAACATAGTATATGAGCACTTTCAGAGAATACAGGCGTGAGCGGCGCAAACAGCGCTGGGAAAGCCGGGGCCGCCAGGGTGACAACAACGGCCATGTGTGGACGGGGATTTTCCTGCTTATCGTGGGTGGCCTGGCCCTGACCAGAAGTTTCGACATCCCAATGCCACGCTGGTTGTTTTCGTGGCAGATGCTGCTGATCGGCATTGGTCTGTTCATCGGCCTGCGCAAAGGTTTCCGCGATGGTGGCTGGTTTGTACCCATCATCATCGGTGGCGCATTCCTGATCAATGACTATTTCATCTTCGGCGATATGCGACGCCATATCTGGCCCGTCATTATTATCACCGTTGGTCTGTTATTCCTGATACGTCCGCGTGGCAGACGCAGCTTTATCCGCAATCAGCCTTTTCAGAACGACAACGATAGCCAGGGCACTTCGGCAAATATTTCTTCCGATCCGATTGATATACCCCATAGTGATTTCGAACCCACTTCAGACGATTATGTGACCAGTACCTGTGTCTTCAGTGGTGCCAAAAAAGTAATCCTTTCTAAAAATTTCAAGGGGGGGGAACTGGTAAATATCTTCGGCGGTTGCGAAATAGATCTCACGCAGGCAGACATGACCGCACCTGCCGTGGTGGATGTAACAGCCATCTTTGGCGGAGCCACCCTGCTGGTGCCTTCTAACTGGGCTATCAAATCGGAAGCCGTTACCATTTTTGGCGGCATTGATGACAAACGAAAAATCATGCATATGCAGGAGTCTCCTTCCCGCACGCTGGTATTGAAGGGCACGATGATTTTTGGCGGCATGGAGATCAAGAGTTATTAATCACCATTCAGATACATTCCTACCACCCCACCACTATCCAATCTGTGATCAACCACTTGTTAACTACCTAAACGAATGACTATGAATTGGTATCTCGCAAAAATCGTATTCCAGATTGTGTGTGGCGAAGGGCTTCACACCCCACAATTTGATGAACAACTGCGCCTCGTATCGGGCCGCAGCAAAGAAGAAGCTTTTCTGCGTGCACAGGAAATGGGTAAACGGGAGGAAGACACATTCTACAACCGCAAAGAACAGCTGGTACAGTGGCAGTTTATCAACGTAAGTGAACTGTACCGCCTCAGCGATCTTATTGATGGTGCCGAGCTCTATTCACGCATTGAAGAAAAAGAAAATGCCGATGCCTATATCTATTCAATCAATCAAAAGGCAAAAAATCTTTTTTATACTCAAACACCCCAGTTGCTGAAACTGGCCTGATCAATTCATGACTGCTTCACCCTTTTCGGCACGCCGTTTCCTCGTCATTTTCAGTATCGCCTGGCTGGTTCTGATGATGGATCATGCCCTGCTGTTTTACTGGTTTGACTTTACCCTGCAGGTAGCAGTGGCAGACAGTGTCATCAGCAACCTGCTGTTGCTGGGAATATGCCTGCTTATTATGAATACGATCCGGTATTACCTGCCGGGACGGGAGCAGTTTATGAATATATTCATGATGTGTGTGGCACTCACTCTCATCTGGTTGTTTGTAGTGAAATGGTTATTAAGCATCAGTATTACCGGCATCGATGATTACAATTCATTTCTTAACAAATCACTCATCATACGTTTCAGCATTGGCATACTGGTAGTGGGTATTGTGACCATGATGTCGATCAACTGGTTTACCTGGCAGGAACAAAAAGCTACTGAACAACGTAAGACCGATGCGGAAAAACTGGCCCGTGAGGCAGAGCTGTTCAAACTGCGTCAGCAACTTCAACCACATTTTTTATTTAACAGCCTTAACTCTATCAATGCACTGATTGGCTCACGCCCTGCAGAAGCGCGCAAAATGGTACAGCAATTGTCTGACTTTTTACGTGGCACCATCCGCAAGGAAGAGACGCAATGGGTGACACTCGAAGAAGAATTACAATACCTGCAGCTTTACCTGGAGATAGAAAAAGTACGTTTTGGCAACCGGCTGTCGACTGAAGTGAGTATTGATCCCGCCACGCTTACTCTGCGCTTACCTGCATTGCTATTGCAACCCATTGTTGAGAACGCTATCAAATTCGGTCTTTATGATACAGTGGGTGAGACAGTGATCAGACTGCATACCCATGTAGCAGACCAGGAGTTACTGGTAGAAGTGAGTAATCCGTTTGATCCCGAAACATCTTCACCTCAGAAGGGCACAGGTTTTGGCCTCAAATCAGTACAACGAAGACTTTATCTGCTGTTTGCCCGTGCAGACCTGTTGCAGACAGAAGCAACTGACCATACTTTTATCACCCGGGTAAAGGTGCCGCAGCCGCCGGCTACGCCCGATAAATAAATCTAAAACTGCCGTCAATCCGGCTATACGAACTTATATGAGCAAAGTTATTATCATAGATGATGAACCACTGGCCCGCAGTATTGTAAAAGAATACCTGCAGCAGCATCCGCAACTGGAGCTGGTGGCAGAATGTGGTGATGGATTTGAGGGTGTAAAAGCGATTCAGCAGTTTCATCCAGACCTGATCTTCCTGGATATACAAATGCCCAAGATCAATGGCTTTGAAATGCTGGAACTCATTGAGCAACCACCATCGGTTATCTTCACTACTGCATTTGATGAATATGCGATCCGTGCTTTTGAAGCACATGCAGTGGATTACCTGCTCAAACCGTTTAACCAGGAGCGGTTTGACAGGGCGCTGGCCAAATGGGCCGATAATAAAACACCTGCATCCGAAGCCGTCACTAAAGAATTGCTGGCTACGGCTGCACAGTCGCCTGCGCAAAACAACCGAATTGTGGTGAAGAATGGCAGTAAGATCAAGATCATTCCTGCGCATGATGTGTTTTACCTGGAGGCGGCTGATGATTATGTGAAAATTCATACCCAGGAAGGCTACTTCCTGAAAAATAAGACCATGTCTTATTTTGAACAGGTACTGGATGCGCAACAGTTTGTGCGCTCACACCGCTCCTTTATTGTAAATGTGCAGCAGATCACCCGTATCGATCCTTACGAAAAAGATAATCATGTAGCTATTCTTCGTACCGGCGCGAAAGTACCGGTAAGCAGAGGAGGGTATGCCAAACTGAAGCTGGTGCTTGGACTTTAAAAGTATATAGGTTTAAAGGTATAAAAGTGTGAGATCAAACAGAATATCCGGTCTTTCACTTTTATACCTTTATACTTTTAAACCTTCCTCATGACTTCCCAATCCACAACGCTCCTCCCACACTATCTCTGCCTGCTCCTGTAACGGATGCAAATACGTTATTGTCTTCGCGCCAGCGCAGTACGCCGGCAAGAGACATGATCAGCGCTTCTTTGTATTCTATCAGCCGTGGTTCTGGCAGTACTACTTCCACATTCAGCGGTTGCAGCAGAGTGCTGATGCGCTGCACCAGAAAAGTATTGAAGGCCCCGCCACCGGTAACCAGCAGTTTTCGGGGTGCTGATTCTCCCGTCTGTAAAGCTGCTACCGATCGGCTTATTTGCCGGGCGATATGCTCTGTATATGTACACAACGCATCTGCAACAGCCAGTTTGGCTTCGCAGATAAGCGGGAAAACAATATCGGTTCCAAAGTCATTGGACAACGAGCGCGGCCAGGGCTGCTGATAAAAAGGCAGGGCATCCAGTTTTTGCAACAGAGGCTGATCTGTATGACCTGTAGCTGCCAGCGCTCCCCCTGCATCATATTCCTGTCCGGTAAGCTGACTTAACAGGTTCAGTACCCGGTTGGCCGGGCAGCAGTCGAAAGCAATATATGGATCGCGGTTGGCCGAAAGATTGGCGATACCGCCAAGATTGAGGAAATAGTCATAGCTACCCAGCAGCAGGCGTTCGCCTACCGGTACAATTGGCGCCCCCTGACCTCCCAAAGCTACATCCATGGCACGGAGATCGGTAACTACAGGCAGCTGAGTTTCAGCGGCCAGCGCAGCCCCGTCGCCCAACTGAGCGGTCATACCCCGATCTGGTACATGAAAGGTGGTATGACCATGTGAGGAAATGAGGGCTACTTTAAAATGCAGGTCATGTTCTTCTATAAACCGGTTGACTGCATGTCCCAGATAATGCCCATATTCACTATGCAGAAGCTGGTAATCAAAAGCAGAAAGTTTCACGGCATCGCGCAGGCGGTTTACCCAGTCCTGCGGGTAGGGATAGCAGGCGGCTTCCTGGATTTCATAGGTCCATTTTCCCCCACTTTCGTGAAGTTCAACATAGGCGATATCAAGCCCATCCAGCGAGCTTCCGCTCATTAATCCAATTGCACGGTACAGCATGAAACTGATTTTGGTTTAGATTTGCCAAAATTAGTTGTTTCAGTTGGTACTGATAGGACCATACCCGGAACAATGGTCTTTAAACAACAGGTTTTCAAACTTTTCTACCCACCAAAACAGCGGCATTATGGTTATTAATCTGAGTGAACAACACAGCCTGGTAAGCAACTGGGTGAGCGAATTGCGCGATGTAGATGTACAGAATGACCGTATGCGGTTTCGTCGCAACCTTGAGCGTATCGGGGAAGTAGCTGCTTATGAAATCAGTAAAGTGCTGCCGTTTGTAGAAAAAGAGGTGCAAACGCCATTGGGGATAGCCAACTCCAAGCTGCTGGCAAGCCAGCCTGTACTGGCTACCATCCTGCGCGCTGGTCTGCCGCTGCACCAGGGCATGCTCAATTATTTTGATAAGGCCGATAATGCGTTTATTTCTGCTTATCGTAAACATAATAAGGATGGAAGCTTTGAGATCAGTCTCGATTATATTTCCTGTCCGGAGCTCGAAAACCGTACTATTATTGTAAGTGACCCTATGCTCGCCACGGGATCTTCCCTCGTAAAAACCATTCATTTTCTGAAAGAAGAAGGAAATCCCAAAGAAATTCATATTGTGGCGGCTATTGCCTGTACGGTTGGCATTGAATATGTGAAGAGAGAGGAGCCGTCTGTTACGATATGGTGTGGTGATATTGATGACGAACTTACGGCTAAAGGATACATCGTTCCCGGCCTGGGCGATGCCGGCGACCTTGCTTTTGGCACCAAGGTGCAGATGTAAGCCGGCAACTGCCAGGTAATACGGTTTTTGCCCGTTTTTTAAGAAAGTATAAAGCAGCGGAGCCACATTTTTGCGGGTCTTTATTTTGTTGTATTTTACCCTTTCGTATCCGGACATACCGGGCGGTTTTCCTGACGAACAATTTGTTGCAGGCTGCAACGTTTATTAGAAGTCTGTGTGTCAACCCCCAACCGGTGGCTAACCAGTGAAAAAACTTAATTGCTGAAATGAAGAAATTACTATCCATTCTGACTGTTTGTGCCCTGCTGACGACCACCTCAAACGCTCAGGATCCTAATTTTTCACAATTCTTCGCTTCGCCGCTCACCCTCAATCCGGCACTTACCGGCAAGTTCGATGGCGTAATGCGGTTTGCCGCCAATTACCGCAATCAATGGCCCTCTATCAATAATGCCTATACTACCATGACGGCATCGCTCGACATGGGCATCATGAAAAACCGGGTTCCGGAATATGATCAGTTTGGAATCGGTATCATGGCCTATAGCGACAAAGCCGGCAATGGTGCTCTTAACAGCAATTATCTCGGTCTTTCTGTAGCTTATCACAAAGCACTTGATGAAAACGGTTACCATCAGCTGGGAGCCGGTTTTCAGGGCACTTACATGAATAAGCGGCTTAATACCGAAAAACTCACGTTCCAGGATCAGCTTACACCCATGGGTTTTACCGGCGTAACCCGTGAAAGTTTTTCCAGCCAGCAGGTCAATCTGCATTATTTTGATCTTAATGCCGGTATCATCTATAATGGTTCTACCAACGGTTACAATAATTTTTACCTCGGAGCTTCCATGTATCATATCAACCGTCCCAAAGAAACCTTTCAAAAAGGCGACTTTCTGCTCAACTCGCGGGTAACAATCCAGGGCGGAGCCAAAATACCTGTCGGCACCTACAACTCGCTGCATGTAGCAGCCAATCACAGTATACAGGCCAAAGCACGCAATACCATGCTGGGCGGTGCTTTCTGTCTTAATGTGAATAACGATGAAGATAATCCCACCAACTTTTATATCGGCAGCTGGTACCGTTTTCAGGATGCCCTCATTCCTTATGTAGGCCTAGAATTCGGAGAGTGGCATTTTGGTGCTTCTTATGATGTAAATACTTCTGCGCTCAAAGCAGCCTCCAATTCACGCGGAGGGGTGGAAGTATCGCTTATCTATATAAAAAAATATACAGACCCCAACATGAAGAAGCTGAACTGCCCCAAGTTCTAAGCCTTTTCACTTTACACATTTGCCTTATCTTACAGACCAATCATGGCACTGCTAAAAAGGCTATTCCGCAATCTTACCTTCTGGGTATTGCTGGCTATAACAACAGGTGTACTTATTGGTCATTACTATCCGCAACTGGCACTCATGCGGGTGCTGGATGAGCCACTCAAAACCCGCTTGCTGGGCCAGGATCTGAGTCTTGGCGCCACACTGAGCGAAATGCTGGGTACAGGTTTCATCAGCATTGTAAAACTATTTATAAATCCTATCATTTTTCTTACCATTACCCTGGGCATTGTAAGTATGGGCAACCTGCGCAAAGTAGGCCGCGTGGGTGCCAAGGCCCTGCTCTATTTTGAAGTAGTGACCACGCTGGCTCTTATCATCGGAGTAGTGGTTGCACTCGTTATCAAACCCGGCTCTGGTGTTGACACCAGCCATATAAAACAGGCGGATATATCGGCTTATACCCGGCAAAGCGATCATTTCAGCTGGTGGCAGTTCTTTAAAGACAATTCCACTCTTCAGGTGCTGCTGCTGGCACTTTGCTTCGGTATAGGTCTGAGCTTTTATGCGGGCAGAAATGATATTATAGCGCCCTTACAGCGTATCTCCAAAGTAATCTTCAAAGCGTTGCATAAAGTAATGCTGCTGGCTCCCCTGGGAGCGCTGGGCGGCATGGCTTATACTATCAGCAAATACGGTATCAATACGCTGCGCCCGCTTGCCATGCTGATGGGTACCGTGTATGCCACAATGGCCATTTTCATTTTTGTAGTCCTTTACTTTATTCTGCGTATGTACCGTATCCGCATATCCCGTTTTTTGCGTTACATACGGGAAGAGTTGCTGGTGGTACTGGGTACTTCTTCGTCAGAAGCGGCACTGCCTTCGCTTATGGAAAAACTGGAACGGATGGGATGCTCCAAATCCATTGTGGGCCTGGTGGTGCCCACCGGTTATTCGTTTAACCTGGATGGTACTACCATCTATCTTTCGATGTGCATGATCTTCCTGGCGCAGGTGTTTAA
>JAGODE010000056.1 GCA_017998385.1 Chitinophagaceae bacterium
ATTATGGCTTATTTACACTCGATGGACATACCGACTTTATGCCGGCTTCTTTTTCAGGAACAGGTGGCGCCGCTGGCATGGATCTGTCGATCGTGACCGGTCATGCAGACGATATACTGGCCAACATAAACAATCTGGGCCCCTATTTTTCAGAAGAAAATGTGTGCTGTGCAGGCAATCGTGAAATGGACACCCGCTATGTGGGTTTTATCAGGCAATCAGGAATAAGGTATATCGATCTATTTGAAATGCGCCGGCTCGATGCTGCACGGGTCTGTAACGATTGGCTCCAATGGGTACAGCAGCAGCACCTGGATGGCTTCTGGCTTCACCTGGATGTGGATGTACTCGATCCCCGATGGATGCCCGCTGTAGACAGTCCGGATCCCGGTGGCCTTTCCTACGATGAACTGGGTCAATGGCTGGGCCCGCTGCTGGCCAGTCCACTGCTTACCGGATTAGACATTACTATTCTTGATCCCAGCCTCGATATCAGTGGTGATGTGACCCGGCGTTTTATCAAAGAAATAGTGCCATTGCTGCAGATGCCGTAAGGCTGGCAACAATCATAGCTGCCGCTGAGGCCGGTCATATCCATCCTTTTTTCCTTTTTCTACTCTTGTTAAAAATTCAGGCCTATGTCATTTGCTGAATACTGGCCGGCATGGCTGGTGTCTAATCTGGTAGCCCTGCTTTTATTGCTGGCTGCCATCAGGCGGCCAAGAACAGGACGTATTTTATTTGCCCTCCTCTTTATAGGCGCAGGTATTGTCAACAATATTACCATACATACCCATCCGTCGTTGTATCAGCTGTACGCAGATACCACTTTCCTGTCGGTTTACAGGCATTTTATCAACGGGTATTTTGCGGCGAACAGTGTTTTTATTGTAAGTGTCATTGCTCTTTGCCAGCTGATTACCGGTTTTGCATTGTTAAACAGCGGGTGGTTTTGCCGCACAGGCTGTATAGGTGGTATTCTTTTTTTACTGGCTATAACACCGCTCGGTATCGGCGCTGCCTTTCCGTCTACCATCGTAATGGCGATAGGGCTGTACCTGCTTTGTATCCGCACCTCCGGCATCAGCCCGCTTGCCGGCAAATGGCCAGGCTCCGCCCGTTCGCTGATCAACCAGTCTTCCTCATCCTAAAATTTATTAAATGGCTACTTCAACATCTTCTTCAGCGCCAAGAATGAATGCAGACTGGCATCAAGGGCATCCTATGCCCGCCAATGCCAGCTTTGAACAACGCGTGCAATGGCATCTCGCTCATCAGCAGCACTGCTCCTGCCGGCCCATACCAGCCAGGTTGCTGGCTCAGATGAAAGAGAAAGGAATTAAGATACCGAAGAGCAGGTAGCTTTTTTATTATGCCTGCAGTATGCGTACGGTAACCAGCAGTTGTCCGGTATGCCGCATTGTATGTTCTGCGGCGTGTACCAGCAGTCCGATAGTGGTGGAGGGCACAGCAGCGCGACCAACCAGGCGGATTTCTGTCAAAGTTGTCTCGGCTGTTTGCGTTAATTGCTGCAACGATTTTTCTACCTGCTGGTTAAACGCAGCTAACAGTTCCCTCACAGATGCTGCGCCCGAAGCAGGCTGGCCTTCGCCCTTCAGTTGACTGAACTGATCGGGTGTGAGTGACTGCCCGCGGGCATAGGTAAATAACCGGTCGAGCACTCCACGCAGGTGTTGAAGATGAAAACCAACAGATGCCAGCCCGGCAGGCTTTTCCCATAGGAGATGCTCCGGAAACTCAGCTACTATGGCCTGTACTTCGCGCCGGGCCTGTAACAGGGCATGAGCCACTGGTTGCAAAAGTGGAGGTATGCCTGCTACCGGGCCGCTCAGCCAGTATTCGGGTTCATTATTATTCATAGCCTGCAAATTAGCGAAACAGTCAGTCGTTTCACCATGCGTAATTTCCCCTTATTCCTGTACCCATTAAAGGGTATTGACTGGCAAATGCTACTCCGTTATTTTTCAGAAAAAAAAGATGAAACGCAGGACCTTCCTCCAGCAAAGCAGTTTTGCCATTTTTGCAGCAGCCGGTTTGCCAAAAGCTATACACAGACTTCAGGATTCGCCCAGTTATTATGTTACAGCAACAAAAGCTACACAACCGGCACAATGGTTATATGACATCGCGGTACAACACAACACGCTGAGCAATTTCGCAACAGCTGGAGAAGAGGCCAAAAAGCTGACCCTGAAAGCATATTTTTTTGAAAACACCACACAGACCGAAGCCACAAAAGTCACTGAATACAGCTTCCGCATTACCAGTGTAAAAAAACGGGGAGACAGCCCCACCAAATGGGAAGTCAGTACCAAACTGGATAAGAAAAACGGGGATCATAAATTCATAAAGCAAATACCCAAAAACCCGAAATTCATCATCGCCCCTTATCTCAGCGCTTCACTGCTGGATAAAAAAGATAATCCGATTCTGGATTTCCAGTATCATGACCCCAGCAGTACTTCTGAAGGAGGCAACTGTTTCCTGACTACAGCCTGTGTTACACACCGCGGGCTTGCCGACAATTGCACAGAGCTTAATACCCTGCGCAGACTGCGGCAGGAACATATGCGTACCAACGAGGAAGGTGAAGCAATGCTACAGATATATAACAGGCTGGGGCCGGCGCTGGTAAACGCTATCTGTGCTGCCGACAATAAAGAAGAAATTCTGGAATACATGTACCAGAAAATGATCCTGCCGGCTGTTGAACTGGTTAAGAACAACAAACCGGCAGATGCGATCAGCTACTATAAGATTTTTACACAGGCCTTAAGTGAAAGGTATTTGTAAAGAAGGAAGGGGAGAGATTATAAATAAAACTGTCAACAGCTTTGTGGAAATGTTTAAAAGTTAAAGTTATAAAAGTTTAAAGGGGATATGGGGGAATATGCTGATGTGCTAATATGCTAATGAGAAAGCCTATGCCAATTCCTGCCAACAGCCCACTCTCAACTGCCCACTATCAACTGTTAACGGTCAACGGTCCACTAAGCAGCTATGGGCAGGTTTGGGAAACTGAATGAGATGGTTGTTTCGGGGCGGGTAATGCTGATATTAAGGCAGCCGCCGATTTTTTCGGCCAGGCCCTGTACTTCCTGCAGGCCACAGGCCATGGCGTAGCCATTAATACTACCCGACTCACGTACTTCCAGCACCATCACATACCCGTATTTGCGGGCAGAAAGACGGATACAGGTATCGCGTGCATGATCTATTACCGTAGCCAGCATGCCTCCTATTACAGAAGCTACCCATTCCTGGTTGTGGTCAACCGGCAGATTGGCCGGGATATCATTTATAAAAAAATTGTTGTGACGTACAGCTGCCGGAAGGAAACTACCGGCAATACGGCCTGCAAGGTGTTGAAGTGTTTCCATACTTGATTGGTTTTATAGGCTATTGGGATGATTAATAAGAAAGCAGTTTGTTTCGATTACAGGGTCAAAGTAAATACAGGTCAGCATCAAATAAAATAGAACAAGCACTGAATGATTTGTAAAAAATGTACGGCTGCAGGTGTAGCGCTTTTACTACATATTTCATATTAGGGTTTCCATTTCACTACACGTATGCCTGGGCGTAAAATCACTTTGACATTTATCAAATCCCGGCTTTAATCGGAAACCCCAATAGCACTGGTTCCTGTTGTGAACGATGACCATGGCTTATTGAGCCGCGCCCTCTTTTATAATACGTGTACGTAAGTATCCCATCAGGGTACAATCGCCGCACCGATTACATGCTTCGCTACCAGACGTTGCAGCTTCTGCCGTAGCAGCGACCGGTTGCGCCAGATTGTATATATCGTTAGTATCAGCATTTTTCAGAAATAAAAGTGCCACCTCCGGTGGAGAGGTGGCATGAGATTTTAGGACAGCTTTTGAGGTTCCGGATGGACCATTTGTTTTTCATGGCTACCGCCACGGCGGTTACTGGACTGTTGGATTTTTGTTTTCATCAGGATAAAGGATAAAAAAACGGGCTATCAGCTTGTAAAAGGGTGCCTCACTTGCTGATACAAAGAAAAAACATCGGTGACCCCAAAAAAATAGTTGAAGCGCTCATTTGCCTGTAATACCGCACCCCGATGATGTGTAGTATGCATACTACATGTCATCGGTTGGTCTGAGACCAACCAAAAAAGTCTCAGACTAACCAAAAAAGTCACAGACCAACCAATGATATTATTATTCTGTACGCAGACTATTCATCGGGTTGCTCCGGGCAGCACGTAAAGCCTGGAAACTAACTGTCAGCAAGGCAATGCTTACTGAAAGAAGTCCTGCCGCAGCAAAAACCCACCATTGTATAGGTACACGATACGGGAAATCTTTCAGCCAGTTGTGCATAGCCCAATAGCCAAGCGGTGCGGCAATTATAAAAGAAACCAGGATCAGTTTCAGAAAGTCAACAGAAAGCAGACGGGTGATAGAACCCACGGACGCTCCAAGCACTTTACGCACACCGATTTCCTTAATTCTGTTTTCGGCCATATAACTGGCCAGTCCAAACAGCCCCAGGCAGGAGATCACAATTGTCAGCAATGCAAACAATGTAGCCAGTGTGCCGGTCCGTTTTTCGTTATCAAATTTGTGCGAATACTCTTCGTCGGTGAAGCGATAGTTATACGGGTATTCCGGATTATACTTTTTGAAAATAGCTTCAATCTTGCTGATATTGGCCGCATTGGTATGCGCAGGATTCAGTTTCAGATTAATGACATTAAAATACCCTTTTGCTCCATGTATGGCCATTGGGTTAACAGGCTGATAAGGCGACTCTACAATAAAGTCTTTTACAACACCGATTACTTTAAAATCCTCTCCCATATCCTTTATAATCTGCCCCAGCGGTTCTTTCAACCCCATCAGTTTTACGGCACTTTCGTTGAGAATAGTGGCATTTGAATCGGTTGGATAAGTAGTAAGATCAAAATCACGCCCCTGCACCAGTTGAAGACCGATTGTTTTTACCACGGCATTATCGGCACACAACCGGTTTACAATCCGTTTATCATCCGGATCCTTCCCATTCCAGTACATGCCCCAGGTATTGCTCCAGCTTTCTGTGACAGGTGCGCTCGTTTTGGTGATGGATGTAACAGCACCGGAAGCAAGTACTTCCTGTTTGATTACCTCATAATTTTTGTACATATCCCCTTCCATAAATGTATAGATGAGGTTGCCTTTATCGTAACCGGTCTGCCGCTGCTGTGCATTATACATTTGCTGACGTACAATGATTGTGGCAATGATGAGTACAATAGCAAATGTAAACTGGCCTATCACCAGCACCTTCCGCGGAGTAATCAACGCATTGGCTGCCTTAAATGTGCCCTTCATCACACTCACGGGCTTGAACGAAGACAGGAACAGCGCAGGATAACTACCTGCCAGCAGACCAGTGGCGATTACAAATACCAGGGCGCCCAGCCAGAATGTGCCATTGCTCCACTCCAGCGCCAGCTGACGATCCACGAGTTTATTGAATGCGGGTAATGCCAGTTGTACGATCAGCACTGCTACAACAGCAGCCAGCAACGACATCAGAACAGACTCGCCAAGAAACTGAGCTATAAGTGAACGGCGGCGTGCACCTACTACCTTGCGTATGCCTACTTCTTTTGCCCGCTTCTCACTACGCGCAGTGCTCAGGTTCATAAAATTGATACAGGCTACCAACAGAATAAAACCGGCAATTATCCCAAAGAGGCGAACAATTTCAATACGCCCCCCGGCTTCTTTGCCATTCTCAAAACGTCCATGCAGATAAGTACGTGTAACCGGATACAGAAAGGTTTCCATATCGGGATCTTCCTTATCATATTTTTTACGCAGCGTAAGTATCTTGGCCTGCATAGCATCAAACGAAGCATTCTTTTTCAGCTTTACATAGGTACTGGTCGAGTTATTACCCCAGAAACTATCATCCTCTCCCATAAACCGCAGGTAGGCCCAGGAAACCAGGCACTCAAAATCAAACCGGCTGTTACGGGGTTTTTCTTTCAATACACCGGTTACCGTAAAATTGTGCTCGTTATTCAGCTTCACGATCTTGCCCATCGGATTTTCATCGCCAAATAAACGTTTGGCCAGATCCTGTGTAACCACCAGCGAATACAGACCATCAAGGGCCGTAGTACGGTTACCTTCTACCAGGGGCAACTCAAAAATATTCAGAAACGTAGAGTCAACGGCGCAGGTACGGGCTGTGATTCGCTTATCACCCAGGCTGAATAATACAGATGTGGGATAATTGACCCTGGTAGTTTGCTCCACCTCGGGATAATCGGCCTGGATGGCGCTGGCCATTACCTTGGGGGTCGTGCGCCAGCAATTGATTTCGCCGTTTTTCTTAAACCGGTTCCAGACATCATAGATCCGTTCTTTATTGGCATATCCCTGATCGTAGCGCATTTCACTTTGGATCCATAACAGGATAAGCACGGCGGCCGCCATTCCGATTGACAGGCCCGTTATATTAAGAATAGAAAAACTTTTCTTCCGCCACAGGTTACGCCAGGCAACGAGGAGATAGTTTTTGATCATGCGATAATTATGATATTAGGTATGTCGGTAAGTAAAAACAAAGAGAAAATCCCGCTGTTTCATTAATGAAATTTGAGATTAAGCCGTCCGCTGTTGGCGCGCGCTTCAATGCGCGTACCCCCTCCTTTCAGTTTGCCTTCCACGCGGTCGCGGTCAATACGGCCACTGAAATCTTCAAGCCGGTCTGTTTCAATTTTATTACCACTAAGATCCAGATCCATTGCCTGGCCTTTCGGCAGGTCCAGTGTAATACCACCAGCTGAAGTATGTACATCTACATATTTATCCAGGCGCAGCATTTTTACCGATACATGACCTCCACTGGTGCCCGTTTTAAGATTGCCGGAAATATTATCCATCGTGATGCCGCCACCAGACGTATATGCAGACAGGGTGCCGTCAATATTATTTCCCCTTATGCTGCCACCGCTGGTACTGGCACCAATATCACCTTTCAAATCCTGCAAGGTCAGCGAACCTCCTGAAGTGGTAAGACGAATGCGGCCATTACTGTTTTTAGCCTCAATGCTACCGCCACTGGTAGTGAGTTTTATATCGTTTGCCAGTTGGTCTGCATAAATGCTGCCGCCACTCGTTACACCATTTATTTTGGCATCTACACGCTCTACCCGCAGACTGCCGCCGCTGGTAGTAAATTCATGAGTACCGCCTTTGAAATCACTAAGCTGAATGCTGCCACCACTGGTTACAAAGTCGGTGGAGACCGATGCAGGTAAATACAGTTTAAATGAAATGCTGAGCGACTTCTTCCAATTCTGATGATCCTTTTTATTGCGGGCAGTTGCCGTCAGTTTGCCATTTTCAGTACTTATCGTGAGCTCATAGTTTTCGTTCAGCAAAGACTGGATTTCTTCCTGCGACCATTCCTTATTTCCATTTCCACGGATATATACTTCTACACGCGGTTCAGCAGCAGCCCCACTGGCAAGTATATAACCACCACTGGTGCGCACATAGGCCTCAGTGATTTTTTTATCTTTCAGCGAAACGGTCTGATAGGGTGTTTTATCGTTCTGGGCAACTAATGACCCCGTAAAAAGAAGCAACGTAAGAAAGGATAGCATGTTTTTCATTGTAGCTGTATTTAAGAATAAACTGTTTAATGAATAAATCAACCTATAAGGCAGGCTTCGATATGCTGATCAGGAATTTCAGCCTTGTTGGAAGGATGCAGTTCCACATCGGCATGCTGAAGGGCCTTTTCGCGGGCCTGCTGCAGACGGATCTGCACCGCATGCACTGGTCGGGGATGCCCTTCCTCATCGCGCAGACTGGTCAGTACATGAAGGGCATATACCGCATCATCAATCAGCCGGCTGTTATGATCAGCAGCTGTGCGCCAGGCATTCCAACGGGCTACCTGGATGGGATCTGTCTGAAGATACCATTCATAAAAACTGTTGTCGAGCAAAATAGATTCAATAGTGCGATGTGTCATGTGGCAGTTATTAACTCCGAATCCGAGTGCCGGCACCGGCTGAGTGATGCCGGAACCCTGGACCGGAATATCAAAAAAACTGGTTCACGGCAGCTAGGGGAATCAAAAACGTGCCAGAGAAGACACCTGTTGATTTACAATAAATTAGAGATGGACAACCGTTTGTGATGTACGGTTTTGATACAATGATTGTACGGTTTCAGTAGTGGGCAAGATGTGTTTAACGAGTTTAAAGAGTATAAAGGGTTTTATACTCCCAACTTAGCAAGAACACTCTTTATACCCTTTAAACTTTTAAACCCTTATACCTTTAAACTTCTCCCTCCACCACTTCCCCTTCGAGGTCATAATCATACGCTTTGGTAATGCGTACGTTCACAAATTCGCCTACGGGTAGTTTATGTTTGGAGTGAATGATTACTTCATTGTCTACTTCCACACTGTCAAACTCGGTGCGGCCCAGGTAGCGGCCGGCTTCTTTTTTATCGATGAGTGTTTTGAAAACGCGGCCTACTTTTTCCTGGTTCAGTTCAAAGGAAATTTCCTGCTGCACTTCCATAATCTCCTGTGCCCGGCGTTCTTTCTCTTCCGCAGGAATGGTATCGGCAAGATCATAGGCGCTGGTGCCTTCTTCGTGCGAATAGGAGAAGATACCCACCCGGTCAAACCGTTGTTTTTGCAAAAACTTTTTTAACTCATCCACATCATCTTCGGTCTCGCCCGGGAATCCGGCAATCAGTGTTGTACGCAGACAAATACCCGGCACTTTTTCACGGATAGCCGATACGAGGTCTTCCATTTCCTCGCGGGTAATCTGGCGTTTCATTGCTTTGAGCATGTTGTTGGCAGCATGCTGCAAAGGCATATCAAGATAGTTGCAGATATTAGGACGCTCACGCATCACGTCCAGTATTTCCAGCGGAAATTTAGATGGGTAAGCATAGTGCAGCCGTATCCACTCCAGACCCTTTACATCAGCCAGGCGATGCAACAGATCTGGCAGGGCGCGCTTTTTATAGATATCCAGGCCATAATAAGTAAGTTCCTGCGCAATCAGCATCACTTCTTTCACGCCTTTCTTCACCAGCCCTTCTGCTTCACGTACCAGATCGTCAATGGATTTGCTCACGTGTTTACCACGCATAAGCGGAATGGCGCAGAAGGCACAGGTACGATTACAGCCTTCTGAGATTTTCATATAGGCATAATGCTGCGGTGTGGCGAGCAGGCGTTCGCCGAGCAACTCAGTTTTATAATCAGCATCAAACTGTTTGAGGATAAGCGGCAGCTCCATAGTGCCAAAAAAAGCATCCACCTCGGGAATCTCGGTTTCCAGGTTGTTTTTGTAGCGCTCACTCAGGCAACCGGTCACATATACTTTATCCAGTTTGCCGCGGCGCTTCAATTCCACCTGATCCAGGATGGTATTAATACTTTCTTCCTTCGCCTTATCGATGAAACCACAGGTATTGACAACCACTATATTATGATCCAGTCTGGCATTTTCATGCACCACATTGATATCGTTGGCACGCAACTGGCCGCTGAGCACTTCACTGTCAACCATGTTTTTGCTGCAGCCCAGCGTGATGATATTAACCTTGTCTTTACGGAGTGTTTTTGTTTTCATTGCAGACGGCAAAGATAGTGCATAGCGGACAGATGGCAGTGGCCAGTGGACAGATGACAGTGGACAGTTGGCAGTTGATAGTTGATAGATTTACCCTTTAAACTCTTTATACCCTTTATACTTTTATACTTCTCACCGCTATTTTCACTGCCCCAATAGCAGACGCGTCTGCCTCGTGCGACACGATGAGTTTTTTGTTCAGCTGCCGGGAAACAATATCGAGCCAGAGTGGCGATTCGGTAAAACCACCGCTGGCATATACCCGCTCTATCTTTTCGCCCCCTGCTTCAATGGCCTGAGTAATCTGGTGCAGGGAGGAGGCCACAGCTTCCAGAATAGCCCGGAGAAAATGAGCTTTTGTATGGCCGGCATGAATACCGGTAAAAGAAGCGTTGGCTGATGCATCCCAAATAGGAGCCCGCTCACCATACACATAAGGAATGCAGCGAAGTCCGTCTGCGCCGGGTGCTACAAGTGCTGCCTGGTCAAGCCAGTAGTTTAGGGTGGCGGCTGTGGTTTGCTGTCCCTGCAGGAAAATATCTGCAAACCAGGCAAGCAGGTTACCGCCGTTATTGATAGCACCGCCGGATAGATACTGGCCTTCTGCCGCAGCGTAATGAAATAAGACCCCCTGCTCATCGGGCACCGGTTGCGAACGCAATACCCTTACAGCGCCACTGGTACCAATGGTAAGTGCCATATCGCCGGGTTTTGTTGCTCCGCTGCCCAGTGTGGCAAGGTATCCGTCGCTCCCTCCTATCACCCATGTCAGGGGAATTTTCCAGTGATTCAAATCCGCATAGTTATTGTCTGCCGGCCGATGATGAAATACGGATACCGGCCGGCTCAATTGAAACTCGGTAATGCCCACCAGGGTCAATGCCTCTGTACACCATTGCCTGCGGTGAATATCAAAAAGACCGGTGGCTGAAGCTACTGAGTGATCGATTTCATAATACCCCGTCAAACTCTTCCATATCCAGTCTTTGAGTGATACGACCCGCGGCTTTTGCTCCATTATCTCCGGATGAGTTTCCTGCATCCAGGCAATTTTGCAAAGTGGCGACATCGGATGAATGGGAGTACCTGTGAGCAGGTAGATATGGCGTCCCTGACTGGTAGGACGTAATGAGGCGGCCTGTGATTGGCTGCGCGTATCGGCCCAGGTGATGATGCGGGTGAGCGGTTGATCGTTATTATCGAGCAGCAGCAGGGCATGCATGGCTGTACTGAAACTTGCTGTACAGCGGCTGGCTTCGGCCGGAATAACAACAGCCAGTTCACGCAGCGCCAGCAAAACGGTATCACGGATAGCCAGCGGATCCTGTTCCTGCCAGCCCGGATGGGGCTGCAGACTTTGTACCGGCCATTTCTTTTGCCACAATACCTGCTCCTCCCTATTGGTCAGCACCACTTTAAGATGTGTGGTCCCCAGATCTATGCCGGCAAAAACATCCATGGGCTAATATAAGACTTGAAATACGTTGTTACAAAGCCGGGCAAGTTACGGCAGCAATGCAGCCTACTTCTTTTCGAGGCTAAACAGGCTGTCGACAAATTCGTGTTTGTCAAACACCAGCAGGTCTTCCATCTTTTCGCCCACTCCTATAAACTTAACGGGTATCTTAAACTGGTTGGCAATAGCCAGCACTACGCCACCTTTGGCAGTACCATCCAGTTTGGTAATGGCCAGTGCCGATACATCGGTAGCAGCTGTAAACTGACGGGCCTGCTCCAGGGCGTTTTGTCCGGTAGAACCATCCAGTACCAGCAACACCTCATGGGGTGCATCGGGAATCACTTTCTGGATAACACGTTTAATCTTACTCAGCTCCTCCATGAGGTGAGCTTTATTGTGAAGGCGGCCGGCGGTATCAATCAATACCACTTCACTGTTGCGCGATACGGCACTTTGTACCGTATCAAAAGCCACGGCAGCCGGGTCGGCTCCCATGCCTTGTTTAACTATCGGTACGCCGGTACGTTCGCTCCAGATGGTGAGCTGGTCCACGGCTGCAGCCCTGAACGTATCTGCAGCACCCAATAAAACCGATTTTCCGGCTTTGTTGAAATTGTGAGCCAGTTTACCAATCGTAGTTGTTTTACCCACCCCGTTTACCCCTACTACAAGGATAACGTATGGCTTCGAAGGCAACTCTGAATTAAAAGCATAACTGTTTGATTCAGGAGCATCTACTAATATTTGCTCAATTTCTTCCTGAAGTATTTTATTGAGCTCGGTACTGCTCATATATTTGTCGCGGGCCACTCTCTTCTCAATCCGTTCAATGATACGCACGGTGGTTTCTATACCAACATCGGCCCCTACCAGTGCCTCCTCCAGACTATCCAGCACTTCTTCATCCACTGTGCTCTTGCCGGCAATAGCTTTTGTGATACGCGCCAGAAATCCTTCCTTGGTTTTTTGCAGCCCCTGATCAAGGCTTTCTTTTTCTTTTTTACCGAATAGTTTATTGAAAAAACCCATACAATTCTTTTTAGGTAGCAATTTGTCAAATGAAGGTAAAGGGTAAAAGGTGGAAGGAGAAAGGATGAATATATTGCCTTTTACCTTTATTCCTTTGCCTTTTACCTTGATACGGATAAAACAACAAAAGCCATTCGTGTTGTCACGAATAGCTTTTAACTATATAATACCTTCTCAGCTTATTTCTGAGCCAGGTAATCTTTCACTTTGTCTTTGTGGATGATAGCTTCCTTGAAGGTATAAGCACCGGTCTTGGGGCTGCGTACAGCCTTGATTACTTTAGTCCAGTTCTTTGCTTCTGCAGAGGCCTTCAAATCCTTTACTTTCGCGTTTTTTGAAGCTGCTTTTGCCATGATATCTTAATTTATCAATTCTGATTGGAAGGAATAATACCGGTTGACACACAACCCGTTCTACCCTTATTTAATTTCTTTGTGAACAGTTACCTTCTTCAGGATAGCGTTGTATTTTTTCAACTCCAGCCTTTCAGGATTGTTCTTTTTGTTCTTTACCGTGATATAACGGCTGGTGCCGGGCTGACCACTGGTCTTGTGCTCAGTGCATTCCAGGATCACTTGTACACGGTTACCTTTCTTTGCCATAATGCTTGTTTAAATATATTCAGTAGAAACAGCAGCCTGCAGCTACTTATTCCCGTTTGTTAGATCTTTTCGCCTTTAGCTCTCAGTTCTTTCACTACAGTGTACAAACCGCGCTTGTTGATGGTGCGGATTGCATCAGTAGACAGTTTGAGCGTGATCCACTTATCTTCTTCTGCCAGGTAAAATTTCTTCACCTGCAGATTAGGCAGAAACCGACGCTTGGTTTTAATATTGGAGTGAGATACCTTGTGACCTCCAATCGGTGTTTTGCCTGTTACCTGACATACTCTGGCCATGATTAATACAAAATTTTGGATCGCAAAGGTAAGGAAACACGGACAATTGGCCTATTAGTTAAGAATGATTTTTTGAAAAAATCTCTATAGCGACGTAATAAATGATAAGTTTAAAGTAATAAGTTATTTAAAACATTGATTATCAAATATATAATCGTTTTACTACCAATCACAGACTATTTAGTCAAACACCTTCCACCCTGAGCCTCACTTAAAACTTAAAACCTATAACTTACTACTCAACTGCTACCCCGTATACTCCTCCTGCCTTCTATCTTTCTCCCTCCGCCTTACTTAAAACTTAAAACCTACAACTTACAACTTCCCTGCCCCCTCTACCTTCCACCTTCCACCTTTCTCCCTCCGCCTTACTTAAAACTTAAAACCTATAACTTACAACTCAACCTCCCCTTTTGACTTGCGCAGAAATCGCATTATCAAAAAGATCGAAGCAAAACTCAACCCGGCAATCAATCCAATCCACATACCCGGCGCCCCCATATCGAATTTAAACGCCAGTACATAACCAAGAGGCAGGCCTATAGCCCAGTAAGCAATTGCAATCAGTATGGTCGGCGTCTTTACATCCTTGATTCCGCGCAGTAAACCAGCTCCGATCGCCTGGGTACTGTCTGATATCTGAAACAGCGCAGCAAACAGCAATAAAGTGGCCGCCAGGCTTATTACCGCTTCATTTTTATTAAAGAAATGGGGCAACTGGTTACGCAGCAGCGAAAAGAGGATGGCACAGAAAATACCATAACACAGTGCAGTCACCAGGGTACTGCGACCAATACGTGATATTTTGGGCCAGTTGCTGCTGCCAAATGCATTGCTCACCCGGATAGATCCCGCCTGGGCAAGTCCCATCGATACCATAAAAGTAAATGCCGCACAGCTGAGTGCGATCTGGTGGGCCGCCTGGGCTACTGCACTAATGGTACCTATCAGGATACCTGATACAGCAAATGCCCCCGCCTCCATACCAATCTGCAGGCTGCTGGGTACACCAATATGCAGCAGTTCGCCCAGCGTACGTTTTTTCAGGCGCCACTGCACGGCCCGATCCTGGATATAAGGAGCAAAAGTGCGGTGACGCAACACCACCAGTCCCAATACTACAAACATCAGTGTACGGGTAATGAGTGTTGACCAGCCAGCTCCCTGCAACTCGAGTCGCGGAAAACCCCAGTTGCCATAAATGAGCAGGTAGTTGAGCAGGATATTAAGCGGCATACCACAAAGTGACAAGACCATGGCCGTTCGTGTAAACTGCAATCCATCAGTAAACTGCTTAAGCGTCATAAACAGCAGCATGGGAATAATGGATAACCCCATTAGTTGCATGAAGGGCATGGCATAAGCTACCACCTCCGGATCCTGACCCATATGCAGCAGAATATTTTTTCCAAATACCAGTGCCAGGGAGATCGTCACGGCCGTAAGCGCACAAAGCAAAAAGCCATTATAAAAATAATGAGAGACCTGTTTATCATTCTGACGGCCATGCGCCAGGGAAACCATTTGTGATACCGAGATCGTCATACCAATACCCAGTACAAAAGGAATATTCATGGTATTAATAACCAGTGCCGCTGCCGCCAGCTGTTTATAGCTGATAGCTCCCACCATGGCTGTATCAATTATATGCAGGGCCATCTGCGCCAACTCACCCACTACAATGGGTATAGCCAGCCTGATTGTTTTGCCCGCCTCGTATTTCAACGTTTCCATAAAAAAGCCTGCAAAGATAGGGTAATAAGATAGAAGGAGAAAGGCGAAAGGCGAAAGCAGAAGGGTTATAAGTAATAAGTTATGAGTTTTAGGTTTTAAGAAGTAACAACGCAAAACTCAGTAGTTGATCTGATAAGTAATTCCTTTAAGTGTGACTGTATTACATATTACAGCTGAAGATGTGACCCTTTTACTTTTACCTTACACCCTCAGCCTTCTACCTAAAACTTAGAACTTACCACTTAATATTCAACTGTTACCCTTCTTTTATACAAAACTGCTTTGGCTTTCCTGTCAGCTGGTTCAATATTTTAGTGTATGGAAAAAATCATCCTGATAACAGGCAGCAGCCGCGGTATCGGTGCAGCTACTGCTATACGTGCCGCAAAAGAAGGCTATAAAATTTGTATCAACTATCGTGAAAATAAAGCGGCTGCTGAGCAGGTCGCAGCACAGGTACGATCATCAGGCGCTGCCTGTATAACCATACAGGCAGATGTAAGCAAAGAAAAAGAAGTGCTTTCTCTCTTTGAAAAAATAGATAAAGAAACAGGAACCCTCACGGCCCTGGTTAACAATGCCGGCATCCTGGAACAACAAACGGGTATACTGGGACTGGATAGTGCCAGACTGCAGCGTATCTGGGCTGCCAATATAGACAGCGTTATACTTTGCAGCCGGGAAGCTGTAAAACGAATGTCGACCGAACAGGGAGGCCATGGCGGCGCCATCGTAAACGTATCTTCCGTTGCCGCCCGGTTGGGCGCGCCGGGCGAATATGTAGATTACGCTGCTTCAAAAGGTGCAGTAGACAGCATTACCGTTGGACTGGCAAAAGAACTGGCCCCCTGGGGCATACGGGTAAATGCAGTGCGACCGGGTTTTATCTATTCTGATATTCACGCCAGTGGTGGCGAACCCGGCCGCGTAGACCGCCTGGCTGCCGCCCTGCCCATGAAACGGGGCGGGTACCCCGATGAAGTGGCTGCCGCTATACTCTGGCTGCTGTCTGCCGATGCATCGTATACAACCGGCAGCTTTCTGGAAGTGGCGGGAGGAAGGTAGAAGAAAGTTATAAGTATTAAGTTTTAAGTGATAAGTTGCTCTAACCTTCTACCTTCCGCCCTCCACCTTTTCCCGGCAAATACTAAACCCTGATCGCCTCCGTTATAGCAGTGAACCATCCGGTATCTCCTATGCAAGACCACTACCCTGCCTGTTGCGACAACTGTCATAACCCGGCCACCGAAGCATTGTTACAGGCATCCATGCAGGAATGGGGACAGGCTCTTTGCCGCTCCTGCCAGGCCAACTTCAAAATGAAAATGGAAAACAGCATCTGGGAAGCTATTTCCCTCTGCATTTCCCTTAAGAAAAAAGGAGTGGATGCCGAATTGCTTGACTCAGGCAGGAGTCATTCACTGGCGATACATCTGCCGGCCTATCAGTTACAGGTATTCATCGACCTCTGGCAGAAAAACAAATCAGTTGCTTCAGGTATACAGGAAGATGCGGCACTTGCACGCAGTCTGCATATTGCAGCACCGCAATTGCATGCGGGTGTGGAAGCAACCGCTAACTTCGTAGCCGAATACGTACGCAACAATCCGTACCGGTAACCATTTAGTATGTTACTAACCCGCGCCTTTTTAAGTCTTTTCTTCGTTTCCTTTTTTGGTATAAGCGCAAACTCATTTCAGCCAACTGCATCTGCCATCCCCGTTCGTAAGGGAAAAGTTGTTGCAATTAAAGACGGAGACACCATCAGCCTGCTTTACAACCGGCAAACACTCACCATCAGACTGGAGCATATCGACTGCCCCGAAAAAGGTCAGTCATATGGCACCCGCGCACGGCAATTTATTTCCGACAGCTGCTTTGGCAAAAACGTAACCGTAACGGGTACCCGGTTTGATCGTAATAAACGACTCATCGGAGTAGTTACCACTGTTGCCGGTACCAATATCAATAAAGCCCTGGTAGAAGCAGGTCTCGCATGGCATTACAGGCAATACTCCTCCGACAGCAGTTATTCATTGCTCGAAAAACAGGCCCGTCACCAACGAAAAGGGTTATGGACCGAAAGTCAACCCACGCCACCCTGGCTTTGGCGCAAAAAGAACAGATAAAGGAGATTACATATCAGCTCATTTCCCCCCCACTTCACCGGCATAAAAACACAGCTCATACCGGCTGTATTTACAATTTATCATCCAGACCGGTAGGTTTGCAGTATTACATGCCCCCGGTAAAATAATTACCAGGTCTATTTGCCGGCATAAGAGCTTTCCTCTATCCTGCAGACCGGGCGTAAGGCAACTGATGATGATGGCCTCCGCAGGATAGCGACCTGGTAAATCGCGAGGAATGAAGGACGGGCAATTATACGGCATGGATTTGCCGGTATAATTGCCCCTTTTAGTATTCTGTTAAAAGAAAGCTCCGGTTAAACCTGATACAATTCAGATTTGTTACATTGCTGATTAACCAGTATGAATACCCGCCGATTATTTTTATATTTTCTGTTACTGCTCTCGCCGGCATGGTTGCAGGCGCAGCAGGATACACTTTTCAGGCTTTATAAAGCCAAACAGTTTTTGCATTTGCATGAGCTCAACAGCAATCCCTCCCATTCCCTGTATTATTTTTACCGCGCGGCATATGCAAATGCCTGTAATCAACCGGCAACATCCAATCAGTTGCTGAAAAAATATATAAAAAAGAAAAAGAAGCCAGCGGCTTTTATCGCATTCGATTATTATAGTTTGCTGCACGACAATTACGTTCGTTCTTTTCAATACCGCGAGGCGGCGCGCAGCGGTCAGTACCTGCTGAAACATTACAGTGATCGTTATAAGGGCAAGGATCTCCAGGGACAGGAATATGCCACGCTTATCTGGAAAGCGCTGACAGGTGAGCCTGCACAACAGATTAAGCAGCCTGTCTCTGACAGCATTCCATTTATCCGTGATATTGCCGGACTCATCAATATACAGGTTACAAGTAGCGGTCAGCCAGGCCAGTTTATTTTTGATACTGGCGCGGGCCTGTCCTCCGTTTCGGAATCATATGCCCGGCAACTGGGTTTTCGCATACTCCCTGATACCGGTATCTATGTTGCCGGTTTTACCGGCATTTACAACCCGGTACGTATTGCAGTGGCACCCGAGTTACGTGTTGGATCTATCGTAATATATAACGAACCGTTTCTTGTCTTTCGCGACGAAGCACTCAGTTTTGCCAATGGCGCTTATAAAATAAATGGGATCATTGGTTTCCCTGTTGCCAAAGAGCTGGGACGCATCACTATTACCCGCAGAAGTTTACTGATAGATGCACACAGGGAGGACAACAGCTTTGTCAAAAACTTTTTTGTAGACCAACTGCGGCCGATAGTCTTGTTAGGCTATAAAGGCAACCTGCTTCCTTTCAACTTTGACACCGGAGCCGGCAGCTCCGACTTTTTGCGCCCTTTTTATGAACTGGACAGTAATGTGCTGAAAGCAACCGGCAAATATGTGGATAAGCAAAGTGCAAGTGCCGGTGGTGCCCATACACGCCGTATACTGGAGATCCCCAATCTGAAACTCGAATTAGGTACCCAAACAGTGACCATCCCGCTGGCAGGTGTGGATCCCACCGCTTATCATATCTCGTCGCAGGAACTCTATGGCAATATTGGCCAGGACCTGTTGAAACAGTACAATAAGGTAATTCTTGATTTTGGCAACAACGTGCTGCGTCTTGAGTTTTAAGTTCCAAGTAGTAAGGTTTAAGTGGTAGTTAGGTAGAAGGCTGAAGGTGTAAGGTGGATATATGAAAATTTTTTTTCTTCATTTCCAGTTAATTTAAAACTTATCACTTAGAACTTAAAACTCAAAACTTACTCGATTCTTTTCCCAAACGGCATCATAGATATTTCGATCAGCTTAAAATGCTGCATGCCCCAGGGTATGCCGATAATCGTAATACAAAGCAACGCGCCCATTACCAGGTGTACCAGGGCTGTATACAGTCCTCCGCAAAGCAACCAGATCAGGTTAAAGAGTAATGGCAGGCAACCGCTGCCGCTGCCATCGCTCACCACCCGGCGGCCAAAAGGCCAGAGCACCAGTGCGGCCAGCTTAAAACACTGCAGTCCCCAGGGAATTCCAATAAAGGTGATGCATAACACCAGGCCGCCAAAAAAATAACCCAGTGCCGCCAGAAAACCGCCAAAGATGAGCCAGAGAAGATTGCCAAAAAGGTTCATGGGGCAAAGATAAGTGAGTTTGAAAGGGCAAGACAGGTTTAAAGGTATAAGGCGAAAGGCAGAAGGAAGCGTAAACTTAACCTTTTAAACCTTTATACTTTTATACCTCTCTCATGTACATTTCCGACACGCGAACTACCGTCAGCATAAAAACAGCCCTATAACTTGTACAGGCAGCGATTTTGATGGATAATTGTATATGCAGAAAATTGTACTGATCGGTATAGGAATCATGATGTCGCTGTTTTCCCTGGCGCAGCCTGCTTCGGAAACCAACTGGCGTTTTATCGTTGTTGGCCCGGCTCAGGAGCCGCTTGCCGGCGCCACCGTAAGTCTGCTGCGCAATGACTCAAGCATTTTTAAGCAGGCCATCACCGATAGTCTTGGAGTAGTGCAGTTCTCGCTTACAGGCAACCTGTCGCTCACAGGCCGTATCTCACGGATTGGTTTCCAGACACAATACCTCAGCCTGGGCAATGAAGCAGACCGCTCGCTGCGCACTATTGTTTTGCAACCTGCCGAGGCCACGCTGGGCAATGTGACCGTAACTGCTAGAAAGCCGCTCGTGCAATTTCTCACCGATCGCACCGTGGTGAATGTAGATGCCTCTATCACCAATGCCGGTACATCTGTGATGGAAGTACTCGAAAAATCGCCCGGCGTTACAATAGATAAAGACGGTAATATCAGCCTCAAGGGCAAACCGGGTGTACAGATCATGATCGATGGCAAACCAACCATGCTGGCAGGCGCTGACCTGCAAAACCTGCTCTCGGGCATGAATTCCTCGCAGATAGAAACCATCGAACTGATCGATAACCCTTCTGCCAAATATGATGCGGCAGGAAATGCCGGTATCATCAACATCCGCACCAAAAAAAATAAGCAAAAAGGATTTAATGGCAGTGCCACAGTAGCTATAGGTCAGGGGCGTCTTCCCAAAAACAATGACAACCTGCAATTCAACTACCGGAATGGAAAATTCAATTACTTCCTGACCTATAGTGCTAACCTGAACCGTCAGTTTATGGATATGTATGCATTGCGTACCTATTATGATGTTGACAATAAGATAACTTCCCTGCTTGAGCAACCTTACTATACCCGCAATCGCGGTAATACGCATGTTGTGCGTACCGGCGCAGATTATTATCTCAGCAATCGCACCACACTCGGCCTGGCACTGTCTGGCATGAGCCTGCAGCGGCGTAATACAGGTGAGGCTACTGCCATCTGGATGAATGAGCAACACCAGACAGATTCTACTATTTATACCTCCAGCCTCAATACCAGCAGGATGCGCCAGGGAGGTATCAATCTGAATATGCACCACAACTTTGACAGCAGGCGCGAACTCTCCGCCGATTTTGACCTGATCCACTATCGTATCCGTACTGCACAGCAT
>JAGODE010000057.1 GCA_017998385.1 Chitinophagaceae bacterium
ACCTGTGTATAAGAGACAGGGTATACCCAGTGCTTTTATCGAGGAAACACTCAACCGTTTACCGGCAAATTCATTTGAAGGAAAAAAAATATTATCTGCTGTAAAAGGTCTCTTACCCGGCAGCAACATATTACTGAACGAATATTTTAACCAGCGGTTTGGCGTACCGCTGAAGGATTACTTTGCCGTGCTGGGTCCCTGTCATGCAGAAGAGGTGGCGTCTGAAAAATTGTCCTACCTCACTTTTTCGGGGGTGGATATGCCGGTGGCTTCTCAGTTGGCCACCTGTTTTACTACCGATTATATTAATACGGTTGTCAATCACGACATCCTGGGCGTGCAGTATGCAGCCGTGCTTAAAAATATTTATGCTATCGGAGCGGGTATGGCGCATGGACTGGATTATGGCGATAATTTCTTAAGCGTCTATATCGCCAATGCGGCCGACGAAATGGCCGAATTTCTGCGTCGCTTCGGTGCCGAGCACATTGTAGTGGGCGAGCATCAGGGCCAGGACCCGGTTACACACCGCAGGATACCCAACTATGCCGCTTCCGTTTATCTCGGCGATCTGCTGGTGACCTGCTACTCACTGCACAGCCGTAATCGCACATTTGGCAATATGATCGGTAAAGGGTACTCCGTGCGCACGGCACAACTGGAAATGAACATGGTGGCCGAAGGATATAACGCCGCCCGTTGTATCTATATGGTCAATCAGTCTGTACAGGCTCCTATGCCTATCGTAGACGCCATTTACCAGGTATTGTGGGAGCAATTGCCTCCGGCCCAGGGTTTCTGGCAAATAGAGCAGGTGCTTGTTTAGTGCGGGCAACATTTCCCGCAGATGGCGCAGATTTATGCAGATAAATCCTTCCCGACTTTTAAGACTGAATTCCTGGCAGGAATGCGCTGCATTTTATGGTGTATGCAACATCCGGCTATTCCATCTTTTGTCCCCACGGTATCGGGGGCATTACTAAAAGCTCCGAAAGCATCGATGAAAATCTGTATATCGAATTTCTTTTTATCACATTTATTTTCCCCGGACAACAGTGAATGATTAATCATTTTCTGAGCGGAAGAGATCGGCGGCAATACCATCAGCCAGTAATTTACCTTCATTGGTAAGGCGGAGATAGTTGTCATCTTTTTGCATCAATCCCCTTTGAATGTAAGACTGGCTTTGTTGTACCAGTTCCTCTATCCAGCTGGCAGGTATTCCATAAGCGCCGGCTTGCAGGTGAAGCCCTTCGCTGGTGCGGAGCGCAATCATAATATGTTCATTCCAGCGCTGTATGGGAGTGAGCTCTTCCTTTTCGAATGGTAATATTCCCTGTGCGATGCTGCTGATGTATTTGGTATTGTTGGCTACATTCCACCAGCGGCTGCTGCCGTCGTAGGAGTGAGCAGAGGGGCCGAGTCCCAGATATGGCTTGCCCTGCCAGTAAGAGGAGTTGTGACGGCTGCGGAATCCGGGACGGGCAAAGTTCGATATTTCATAATGCTCATAGCCTGCTTCACGCATCCATTGCATCAGTAAAAGAAACTGCGCCGACTGCCTGTCGGGGTCTACATCGGACGACTGATGTTGCCGTATTTGTTTGTGCAGCGGTGTCTGGGGTTCTACCGTAAGGGCATAACAGGAAAGATGCGGCACACCCAGGTTTATAAGCTGCAGTACATTGCTTTTCCATTTTTCATCGCTCAGTTCCGGACTGCCATAGATGAGGTCGGCGGTAATATTGTTGAAATAACGAAGAGCCAGCTCCAGTTGCTGGCGTGCCTGTGTGGCATTATGTGCCCGGTTCATCCATTTCAGGTCTTCGTCAAAAAAACTCTGGATACCGATGCTGAGACGGTTGATGCCACTATGGAACCAGCCTTCCAGTTTTTCGGTGGTGATGTCATCGGGATTGGCTTCCAGGGTTACTTCGGCATCGGGTTTTATGCTGAAACGGTCCCTCACCCCGTGTAGCAAAGACCTGATATCGGCAACGTCGAGCAGGCTGGGCGTGCCGCCACCGATATAAATTGTTTCAATTTCATAATCGGTACGGGCTGTCAGCGTGATTTCTTTCAATAAAGCGGCCATAAATTCGTTCTTGTACCGCAAAGAAGTGGTGAAGTGAAAATTACAATAGTGGCAGGCCTGCCTGCAGAATGGAATGTGTATATAAATGCCTGCCAATGATTTGTGTTTTAATGAATACTTTTATCGCCACATTTACTAACTGATCTTATGGACAACCAGCGTAAAGACAATACAGCAAAATTAAGACGGGCATGGCTGCTTCCGTTTTTTTTATTGCTGACGACGTGTCTTTATGCGCAGTCAAAAGAAAAATACAGGCTGCAGGTGCAGGCAGCAGATTCCGCAACCGCTACTGTTTTATCCGCTTTGAATATTGTAAAAGAGTTCGATACGCGCAATGAATGTGTGGCCTGGGTGACCAAATTGCCGGCAATGCTTCAGTCATACGGATATGCAACAGCTTCTCTCGACACCGTTTTGTTTGATACCATGCATGCCCGGCTGGTAGTTTATACAGGTGATAAGTATACCTGGGCCCAGCTCGATACCCGCCAGACAGACCGGGAGGTATTACAGGCAATCGGGTGGCGTCAAAGCAGTTTTGACGGCAAACCCATGGATTTTACCGAATTGCGCAACTGGCAGGATAAAATAATCAGCTATCTCGAAAACAATGGCTATCCTTTTGCCAAAGTGTGGCTCGATAGTGTGCAGGTAGAGACGCCGGAGCAGGTAAGAGGTCAGTTATATCTCGAAAAAGGTCCGGAATACCGTGTGGACAGTATTCATGTAAATGGTACGGCAAAAATCTCCAACGAGTTTTTGCAGCGTTACCTCGAATTGCCCAATGGCAGCTTATTTAACAAGGAAAAACTGCTTCGGGTGAGCCGTCGCCTGAAAGAACTGACTTACGTGGAAGAAGAAAATCCGCCGCGGATAATCTGGCTCAACTCCGGCTCGGTGCTGGAGCTCTTTTTGAAACAGAAACGCAGCAGCCAGGTAAATGTACTGGTAGGTTTTCTGCCCAACAATGACCAGTTGTCGTCAAAAAAAATACTCATAACCGGCGAAGCCAACCTCAATCTCAAAAATGCGCTGGGTATGGGGGAGACGATCGGACTCAACTGGCAGCAGCTGCAGGTGCGTTCGCCCAGACTCAATATCATTTATCAGCATCCGTATTTGCTTAACAGCCCGGTGGGACTCGATTTTTCGTTTGACATGTTCCGGAAGGACAGCACTTTTCTGAATATTAACTTTCAGCTGGGTGGTCAGTATGTGGTCAATGCCCGGCAATCGGGCAAACTCTTTATACAGCGATTTCAAAGTATTGTAAACGGGGTCAATAAAAATCTTATCCTGCAGCAATACCGACTGCCCGATGCGGCAGACATGGGAACTACCAACCTGGGGCTCGATTATGAGGTTAATACAACCAACTACCGGCTTAATCCTACACGGGGCAATGAACTGAGAGTTATCACCACTGCCGGTATTAAAAAGCTGAAGAAAAATAATGAAATACTGGAGCTGAAAGATCCGGCTAACCCTTCATTTGACTTCGGCACTCTTTATGACACCATTAAACTGAAAACCTATCAGTTCAGGGTAAGGGTCACTGCGGCGCATTACTTTCCGCTGGGGGCTCAGCATCGTACTACGATCAAGGCCGGGCTGCAGGCTGGTTTTCTGCAGAGTGGTAATATTTTCCGGAATGAATTGTTTCAGATCGGTGGGTACAAGCTGTTGCGCGGCTTTGATGAAGAGAGTCAGTATCTCTCCCAGTTTGCCGTTGGTACGGCAGAATTCAGATACCTGATCGGGCAAAATTCCTATTTCTATGGGTTTACGGATGGCGGATGGGGGCGCAATAACAGTCAGAACACACGGGTTAGCTATACCTACCTGGGAGTGGGTATGGGTCTGGCATTTGAGTCGAAAGTGGGCATATTTAACCTGGCCTGGGCTATTGGCAAGCGGAGTGATCTTGAATTCAACCTGCGTCAATCCAAAATTCATTTCGGGTTTGTCAACTATTTTTAAACCGGCAATACTCCGGCGAAGACGGATATGTTAACAGAAAAAAGGAAGCTGCTTATGTTTTTCATTCAACGAAAGTTATTTTTGCAGCTCAATCTGTCTTCCTTGTTGCGCTTTTGTTTCCTGCTTATTTGTCTATTTTCATTACACCAGGCTGCATTTACACAGTCGGTGGATACTGTGCGTATGCCGATAGATACGGCAGGGTTACGAAAGGATACAGTGGGATTGGTAGTGGATACGAGTGCCGCACCTGCAGTGGATACAGTGATAAGCTTTGAAGTGTCGCATCGTCCTGCATTGTCCATCCTTCCCTGGCAGCTTGCCTGGGAAGGATCGCTTACCCTGCAGATCATGGCGCATCATCCTTTCTTTGATTTCGTTTCGCGACCGGTACTTATACCATCGCAATACAAGCGGTTTGAAGGTAAAGAGCTGTTGTTTTATGTAGTGGTGTCACTGGTATTGCTTTTTGCTTTGTTGCGTCTGGCTTTTGCCAAATACGTTTACGATCTGTTTAGAGTATTCTTCCGTACTACGCTTAAGCAACGCCAGATAAGAGAGCAGCTGATGCAGACGCCGTTGCCCTCACTCGTGTTTAATATCTTCTTTGTAGCCACCGCGGGACTTTACAGTACTTTTTTGCTTTTTCATTATTTTGAATACCGCCCGGTAGAAAATTTCTGGCTGCTGTATTTGTACTGCGCTGCTGCCCTGTGTGCCATCTACCTGATCAAGTTTATCGGCCTCAAGATTTTGGGCTGGATGTTTAATATCAGGCAGGCTGCGGATTCCTATATTTTCATCGTTTTTATTATAAATAAAGTGATCGGAATTTTCCTGTTACCGTTCCTTGTTTTACTGGCATTTGCCCAGGATCCGGTCTATTCGGTAGCCCTTGTACTCAGTTGGGCAGGGCTGGCCTGCCTCTATCTTTACAGGTTTGTGCTGGGCCTCACAGCCGTTCGTAACGAGGTCAGGTTCAACCTATTTCACTTCATTTTATACATTGCTGCAGTAGAGATTGCACCCCTGTTCCTGATTTACAGAGTGTTGCTGGTAGTATTTTAAGTAGAAAAACGTAACTTTGCGTCCAATTTAGCCTACCTAACATGGTAAAAAACGGGGACAAAAAGGCCGATATGCAGAAGGTCAAATCGATTCAAAAAATCCTGATTACCCAGCCGCGACCGGAAAGTGATAAGTCGCCATACTTTGAGCTTACCCGCAAATACAATGTGGCGTTGGAGTTTCAGCCCTTCATCCGGCTGGAAGGCATACCAGCCCGGGAGTTTCGCAAGCAAAAGATTGAAATACCCAACTATACAGGAGTGGTTTTCACCAGTCGGAATGCTATTGATCATTTCTTCCGTACTTGCGAGGAAATGAAAGTGAGCGTTTCGCAGGACACAAAATATTTCTGTATTACGGAAGCGGTAGCTCTTTATCTGCAGAAATTTATCCTTTACCGCAAGCGCAAAGTGTTTTATGGAGCCGATGGCACCAACAAAAGCATGTTTGATGTGATCAACAAACATAAGGGTAACGAAAAGTTCCTGTATGTGTGTTCCGAAAACCAGCAGGATAATGACATCGTAAACTGGCTGAAGACCAATAATTGCGAGTTTGCCCTGGCATTCATGTATCGTACGCAGAGTAATGATGTGAAGGAACTGCTTACCAATACAGAGTTTGATATCATCTGTTTCTTTACACCCAGTGGCATTAAAAGCCTGTTCGACAATCTGCCCAAGTTTAAGCAGAATGGTACAGTCATCGGTGCTTTTGGCGGCAATACCTTCAAGGCTGCCGAAGAAGCCGGACTGAAGCTAGAGATCAAGGCTCCGCAGCCCCAGGCACCCAGCATGGTGGCGGCCCTTGACCGGTTTTTGGCCGAGGCGCAGAAAAGCAAATAAGCAAACGCTTTATAAAATGAAAGGGATGACATAACCGTCATCCCTTTTTTGTTTTACCGGGCAGGCAGTTTGCACGAACTTTGGTGACTATGTCAAAACAAACCAATCATCTGGCCGGTCAGACCAGTCCTTATCTGTTACAGCATGTCTATAATCCGGTGGAATGGTATCCCTGGGGAAGCGAAGCGCTGGAAAGAGCCCGCCGCGAAGACAAGCCGATACTGGTCAGTATTGGCTATGCGGCCTGCCACTGGTGCCATGTGATGGAGCGGGAAAGTTTTGAGCACACTGATACCGCAGCTTATATGAATGCGCATTTCGTGAATATAAAGATTGACCGGGAGGAGCGGCCCGATCTGGATCATATATATATGGATGCGGTGCAGGCGATGACCGGCAGCGGGGGCTGGCCACTGAATGTTTTTCTGACTCCCGATCTGAAGCCTTTTTATGGAGGTACCTATTATCCTCCGCAACGTGTGCATAACCGTCCTTCGTGGATGGAGGTGCTGCAGGGTGTGGCCAGTGCTTATAAAGACCGGCGGGAAGAGATAGAAACCCAGGCAACCAATCTTACCACCCATCTGCTCAACGCCAATAGTTTTGGATTAAGAACCGATAATAAGCAGACAGATCTTTTGCAGCCTGCACAGAATGCTGCAGCCTGCGAAGCCTTGCTGCAGCAGGCCGACAGGGAATGGGGTGGCTTTGGACGGGCCCCCAAGTTTCCGCAAACCTTTTCGATTCAATACCTGCTGCGGTATTATCATCAGTCGGTGATAGCTGCGTACGAATCGGGTGGGGACTTACCGGCAACAGCACAGGCTGGTTTGCAGCAGGCTTTGCTGAGTCTCGATAAAATGATTGCCGGAGGCATCTACGATCAGTTGGGTGGGGGCTTTGCCCGGTACTCAACCGATACAGAATGGCTGGCACCTCATTTTGAAAAAATGCTGTACGATAATGCATTGCTGGTAAGCGTCATCAGTGAAGCGTATCAGCTTACCGGCAATGAGAAGTACCGGCAGGTAGTGGAAGAGACGATCCGTTTTATTGAAAGAGAATTATATCACCCGGAAGGCGCCTTTTTATCGGCCCTGGATGCAGATAGTGAAGGGGTGGAAGGTAAGTTTTATGTATGGACCGAAGATGAGGTAAAGGAATGCCTGGGTGCCGATGCAAGAGCTTTCTGCCGGTATTATGATATCACCGCCCGTGGCAACTGGGAAGGGCATTCCATACTCAGAGTGCCTGAGGGGGTGGAGGTAGTTGCTGCAGCGCTGGAGATGTCTGAGTCTGATCTGGAAGTGCTTTTGCAGAGAGGAAAGGAGCAGTTACTGAAACGCCGTAGCAGCCGGGTGAGGCCGCAACTGGACGATAAGGTGCTCCTGGGCTGGAACGCACTTATGAATACGGCCTGCTCAAAAGCCTATGCCGCTACAGGTGAAGCCCATTACCGCGAACTGGCAGTAAAGAACATGGAATTTTTGTGGAAGCATTTTAAAGCAGCCGGGGGAGCATTTCATCATACCTGGAAGGCCGGTCAGGCTACAGTTCCCGCTTTCCTGGATGATTATGCCTGCCTGATCCAGGCATTGCTGCATTTGCAGGAGATAACCGGCGAGACCGGCTGGCTGGTGGAGGCCGGCAAGCTGACGGAGCATGTGCTGGCTCATTTTGCAGAGGAAACCGGGCCCTTCTTTTATTATACACCGGCCGGACAACCCGATATTATTGTGCGTAAGAAAGAAGTATATGACGGAGCCACTCCTTCGGGCAATGCCGTAATGGCTGAAAATATGTACCGGTTGAGTATCCTGCTCGACCGTCCGGCCTGGCGTGAGCAGGCAATTGCTATGATTCTGGCACTGGGTCAGGCAATAGTCAGGTACCCCACATCGTTTGGATGTTGGAATAATTTGTTGCTTGAACTTGTGGCGGGGACAGCTGAAGTGGCCATTTTGGGGCAGGGATATGAGGAGATACGTGGAAAAATACTTAGGATTTTTTCACCATATAAAGTGCTCATGGCAACCGATAAGGGCAACGATACGTTCCCTTTACTGGCCGGAAAGACAGCCGGTGAGCCGGTGTTGATTTATGTGTGCCGGGATTATGCCTGTCAACAGCCTGTAACTTCATCAGCAGCAGCTATATCGCTGATAAACAGGGGCGCAAAGCATAATTAATTTGCTGTGATATACAATAAAATGGCCTTGATATTCGTTAGAATATTTACGGCGTATAATCCGCTTTGGCTGCACAAATAAAAATTGTAACCTTGTGTATACGAATAAACCAAAATATTATATTTGCCCAATACCCTTTAAGTGTATGAAAATGAAAAACCCTACCTACGCACTCCTCGCGGTGGTGTGTCTGTCCATGCTGTCCAGCTGCGGGATCCTGGGAAAGAAAAACAAAGGTGGTGCGCTGCCCAATGATGGTCAGGTCCACGGTATTTCTCCCGGTGATCGTTATGTACTCCCCAAGCCTCCAGGCATGGTGTATATTCCGCAAGGCACTTTTCACATGGGCCCCAGCGATGAAGATCCTGCTTATGCCTTTAGTGCGCGTAACCGATCCGTATCTATCAGTGGCTTCTGGATGGATGCTACTGAAATCACAAACAATGAGTATCGTCAGTTCGTATACTGGGTACGCGACTCTGTAGCCGCCCGCAAACTGGGCTATGTGAAAGCTGATGCGGATGGTATTGAGCGTATAGACTGGCAAAAGATGAAAACGCTCAAATGGAATGATCCCAAGGTGGTAGAAGCGCTTGCCGGTACCGACCTTATACTGGCTCCTGAGGATCGCGTTTTCGGAAAAAAGGAAATCGACGTTTCAAAATTGATCTATCATTCAGAAGTATTTGATCTGAAAGAGGCTGCCAAACGTGAAAACTCCGGCAAACCCCGCTCTAAATTTATCATTAAGAAAGACGAGCCTATTTATCCCGATACACTCGTGTGGATTCGTGACTTCACGTATTCTTACAACGAGCCCATGACCAAACGTTATTTCTCTCACCCTGCATTTGGAAACTATCCTGTAGTAGGTGTAACCTGGAAACAGGCCACTGCCTTCTGCGAATGGCGTACACACTTCCTGAATGCCTGGCTGGATGGGAAAAAACGTGTGCAGGAATCTGATTTCCGTCTGCCTACCGAGGCTCAATGGGAATATGCTGCACGTGGTGGCCGCTCTCAGTCACTGTTTCCCTGGGGTAACTATTATCCCCGCAACAAGAAAGGATGTCTGATGGCCAACTTCAAACCCGGCCGTGGTAACTATCCGGAAGATGGCGGTTTCTATACCGTACGTGCAGACGGCTACTGGCCCAACGATTATGGTCTGTACTGTATGTCAGGTAATGTGGCAGAATGGACTTCATCAATCTATTATGAAGGCCGCAACAACTTCCAGCATGATATGAACCCCGATGTTCGCTGGAATGCCAAAAATGATGATCCCCCGCTGATGAAACGTAAGATCATCCGTGGTGGTAGCTGGAAAGATGTGGCTTATTACCTGCAAACCGGTACCAGCACCTATGAGTATCAAGACTCTGCGAAGTCTTACATTGGCTTCCGCAGCGTAATTGACCTGCCAGCCGCTCCGCAGAAAGGTCGCCGCAGATAATAAAAAAATCTCCCATATAAAAGGGGTCGCCTGGCGACCTCTTTTTTTCCCTTGTGTACAACAATTTTCATATACGTCTCACCGTTTTAGTTAAAATTTAATAATCTATCAAAAACGAACCCTTTATGAATTTCTTCAAATCCCACAAAGGTCAAGTAGTACTGAACTTCCTTTTCAGTTTTTTCGCCGCCGTGGTAATTTTCGCGGCAATGATGAAAATCCTTCACTGGCCTGGCGCTGACTACGCCATCATGGTGGGTCTGATTGCAGAAGCCATTGTGTTCCTGGTTATGGCCTTCCTGGTACCTCCGCCAGAAGAACCCCATTGGCAACGTTATTTCCCCGACATCAACGTTCACCCTGACCTGGATCCCAACTTCAAACCTACACCCCTTTCACTGGGTGGTGGCAACTCTGGCAATCCTGCTCTTAGCAAAATGGAAGACATGCTGCGTGAAGCAGACATTACTCCCGCTAACCTGAATCGCCTGAGCGATGGTTTCAAAAAACTGGGTGGTACTGTTGAGAAAATGGCTGATATCACTGATGTGGTAGCTGCTACGGGCGACTATACTGCTAAAACAAAAGAAGCTGCCAACGCACTGGGTTCAATGAAAGATGCTTACCTGGGCGCTGCTCAGAGCATCCAGCATTTCAACCAGGCGGCAGATGGTACCAAACAGTTTCATGAGCAGGTACAGGTGCTGACCAAAAACCTCTCTTCACTCAATACAATTTATGAGCTGGAGCTGCAGGACACTAATAATCACCTGAAAGCTATGAACACCTTCTACAGCAACCTGACTAAGGCTTCTGAAGCTATGCAGGGCAGCGTTGAAGATGCACAAAAAACCAAAGAACAAATTTCTCTGCTGGCAAATAACCTGGGCCGCCTGAATAATATCTATGGCAACATGCTCAGCGCTATGCAGGGTCGCAACTAATTAACTAACGGAATAAAGGGTTTGTTCTTTTCGATTTAATCCATATCCCGTGATTTTTGAAGTGTCACCATTTCTTACTAATCAACAAAAACCAAAATAGTCATGGCTTTACCACGTGAGCCCCGGCAGAAAATGATCAACATGATGTATCTGGTGCTGACAGCTCTGCTGGCACTGAATATCTCTGCTGAGATTTTGAATGCCTTTAAAACGGTAAACAGGAGCCTGGAGACCACCAACGTAACTGTTAATGCCTCTACACAAACGATTATGAAATCGTTGGAGGAGAAGACAAAAGAAGATGCTACGAAAGAACGCGCCAGTTACTGGCTGCCTAAAGCGGAGCAAGTTGTTAATCTTTCCGGTTCTGTCTATAATTATATCCAGGAACTTAAAGCCCGTATCGTTAAAGATGCCGGCGGCGATATTAAAGATCCCAGCAAAAAGTTCAAGGAAGATAACCAGGATATTACTACTCACCTGATGGTAGAAAAAGGGGAGGGTAAAAAACTCTACGCTATGCTGGCACAATACAAAAAAGATGTGCTGGAAGTAGATCCTGAAATCAAATCAAAATTTGAAGGCAACCTCCAGATTGATCTGGAAAAGCCCCCCACTTCCAATAAAGGAAATAATACCTGGGAAGCTGCTTACTTCCGTATGGTACCTACTGTGGCTGCATTAACCATTCTGAGCAAATTCCAGAATGATATCCGCACTACCGAAAACAAAATTGTGGCCGAATGCCATAATAAAGTGGGTGAAGTAAAAGTGGTATTCGACTCCTATGCCGCTATCGTAGGTCAGAATTCCAACTACCTGATGCCTGGCGAAGAAGTAGAAATCAAAGCTGGTATCGGTGCCTTTAGTAAAGCTGCCAAACCTGTTATCACCATCGGCGGTACAACAGTGCCCCTGGGTGAAGAAGGTTTTGCCTCACACAAAATTCCCGGTGGCGGTATTGGCAACCACGTGGTGCCTGTAAAGATTTCTTATTTCAATCAGATTACAGGCAAGCAGGAAGAAGTGACCCGCAATATTGAATATAAAGTGGGTCAGGCCAATGCTTCCATTGCCCTCGATGAAATGAATGTACTGTACGTAGGTTATCCCAACAAAGTATCCATTGCAGCCAGCGGTGGTGGTGATGACCGGGTAACAGCTACAATCACCGGTGGTGATGGCAGTCTGCAAAAAGTAGGCCCCGGCAAATACGTTGCAACTGTTAAAAGCGTAACCGATGATTGTAAGATCACCGTGAGCGTTGATGGCAAAGTAGCCGGTGTGTCTCAGTTCCGTGTTCGCACTATTCCTCAGCCTGTAGGTACTGTAGGTGCCTATGTGAGTGGTGCCAGCGTTCCCGCCGGTGCTTTCAAAGCTCAGGCAGGTGTGGGCGCTTATATCAAAGATTTCCCGCTTAACCTGAAATACAGTGTTGTTAGTTTTGTGATCACTGCTGATGATCCCTCTACCGGCGACATTATTGAAGAAAGATGTACGGGTAACTTCTGGAGCCCGGGTGCACAACGCCTCGTTAAAAATCTCTCTGCCGGCCGTACGGTTACGATCGATGACCTGAAAGCCCAGGGACCTGATGGTCGTGTGCAGTCGCTGCCTTCACTGGTGTATTATATCAAATAAATTGAATGGAGATGAAAAGCCTTGTTGTTAAATCGTGTTTATTGATCGCTTTTGGTGCCCTGGTGGCTGCAGATGCGAGTGCTCAGCGTGGAAGAACCCGCCGTACCACATCCGGTACGCCCGTGCAGGAAACCCCGCAGCAGCAGACCAATAATAATGCGCCTGTAAATGCCAATCCATACGGCAATATTCCGATCGTGGTGGATACAACGTCCTCAGACGTAAAAGGTACCCCATCGTTGAGGAATGATAACGCCTTTGACAAGTCGTTTGTCAACGATCGTACTCCACTGCCTTATGAGCATCTGCGCGTAGATGATGCCCTCTTTGCAGAAAAAGTATGGCGTGAGCTTGACCTGCGTGAAAAAATGAACCAGGCATTCCGTTATGAGGCTATGGGTGATGGTGGCGGAAGCGAAATGTTTATCAACATTCTGATGGAAGCAGTTACATCAGGGACTGTGGTGGCTTTTGAAGATGAGCGTTTCAGCACTCCCAAAACCGTTAAGGCAATTCAGGAGCAGACTCAGGGTTCAATGGATACAGTACCCCAGGTAGATCCGCTGGATCCCAGTAAGGTGCTGCGTTATGTGGTTACCCGCTCCAGCTTCGACCCCAAGTCGGTCATGAAGCTTCGGATCAAGGAAGAGTGGGTGTTTGACCGCGAGTCAAGCCGCATGTACTGCCGCATCCTGGGCATTGCCCCCCTCAAATCACAATTCTTCCCCAATGGTGAGGAAAGACCCGGCGCAACTCCCCTGTTCTGGGTGTACTATCCCGACCTGCGGGCTATCCTGGCCAAACGTGAGGTGTATAACCCCAAAAACATGGGCAACAGCCGCATGACCTGGGAAGAACTGTTTGAAAGCCGCATGTTCAGCAGCTATATTATCAAGTCAACTTTTGATAATGCCTCTAACCGGGCTATCCGCCAGTATATCAAAGATCCCATCCTGGCCCTGCTGGAAGGAGAAAACATCAAAGAAAAGATCTTCAACTTCGAACAGGATCTGTGGTCTTATTAAGACCCGGAATACCAGAATAAAAGCATCGTAAAAATCCCCGCCTCAGGCGGGGATTTTTTTGTTCAAGAAATTCATTCAGAAGCGGTTAAAAAAAATAACAAAAAACAGGCGAAGGGTATAGGAATATGAGATAATTGTTGTATTTTCGTCTCGGTTTTTCATAGGATATTGGATTTTAAAAACGGGGCTGGATTTCTATCCTGGCCCCATTTTTTTTGCCCTTACCCTTCCTGCTCCATATCCGGATGAAAATACCTGAAAACCAGTAATGCTTTTGCAGGCCCCAGTACAGCCTGCAGTTCTTCCAGGCTTTTTTCCTTTACATTCTTTACCGAGCGAAATGTTTTAAGCAGCTGATCTGCAGTGTTCTTGCCAATACCAACGATTTCTTCCAGCTCATTTTTAAAGGTGCCTTTACTTCTTTTCTGACGGTGAAAAGTGATACCAAACCGGTGTACCTCATCGCGTATGCGACGGATCAGTTTGAGACTCTCGCTGTTGTAAGGCAGTTTAAGTGACTCCCGGTCACCTGCAAAGAAGATTTCCTCCACGTTTTTTGCCAGTCCCACCAGGGTAGATTCGCCCTCCAGCCCCAGTTCCTGTATCGCTTCCAGTGCAGCTCCAAGCTGGCCCTTACCACCGTCAATGATAATGAGCTGGGGGAAATCCTGTCCTTCGTCGCGAAGGCGCCTGTAACGGCGTGTAACGGCCTCTTTCATAGAAGCAAAATCGTTGATACCTGTAACCGTTTTCACATTAAAGTGCCGGTAATCGGCCTTACTGGGCTCTCCATTGCGAAAGCAAACCATGGCCGATACGGGATAGCTGCCATGGAAGTTGGAGTTATCAAAACATTCAATATGTACGGGTAACTCCTGCAGCGACAAATCTTTCTGCAACTGCTCCAGTACAGGGATCATATCCTTTTTAATACCCAGCCTTAACCGCGCTTTTTGTTTCAGTTCATCCAGGAAGTAGGCGGCATTTTTTTCCGACAACTCCAGCAGTTTCTTTTTATCACCGGCTTTGGGAATAGTGAGCTCAATACCTTCTTCGGGGTAATCTATCGGGAACGGCACAACAATCTCGGGCGAGTCGCTGTTGAAAGTGCTGCGCAGGCGGCCAATTGAAAAAGCCAGTACCTCATCTGCCGGCTCATCGAGGTGCGTTTCTACCCGTGTGGTATGTGTTTGCACGACGGTGCCATTTCTTACCTGCAGAAAGTTTACAAATGCCGCATCGCCTTCTTTAAGTAAAGAAAATACGTCGAGATCGCCCGTACGGGCACCCACTACCACACTGCGGGCCTGGTAATTTTCGAGGAATTCTATTTTCTTACGTGTAAGCTCCGCTTTTTCGAAAGCAAGATCTGCTGCAAATAGTTTCATTTCATCTCTGAAATGTTTAAGTACCGGAGCCAGGTTGCCCCTAAGCAGGTTTTTCAGCTGGTTAAGATTCTCCTGGTAATCGGCTGCCGATTGATGGCCTTCGCAGGGACCTTTGCAGTTGCCGAGATGATATTCAAGGCATACTTTGAATTTGCCTGCACTTATATTTTTATCGCTGAGATTGAGTGAGCAGTTGCGCAAAGGAATAGTCTGCCTGATAAACTCAATAAGCTCCCGTACTTTTTTTACCGAGGTGTAAGGCCCCAGGTATTCTGAACCATCTGCCTCCCGGTTACGGGTCAGGTACACCCGGGGAAACGGTTCTTTTTTGATAACAATGTAGGGGTAGGTCTTGTCGTCTTTGAGATTGATGTTGAAGATGGGCTGAAACTCCTTGATGAGCGAGTTCTCCAGCAAAAAAGCATCCTGTTCCGAATTCACAATAGTGAATTCAATCCGCCTGATACGACGTACCAGCTCATGCGTTTTGTAATTGGCCAGGGTCTTGTTGAAATAAGAGCTGACCCGCTTGCGGATATTCTTGGCTTTACCTACATATACCAGCTCATTGGCTTCATCAAAATATTTGTAGATGCCGGGCTGTTGGGGAAGGCCGGGTGCAATATGTTGAAATTCGGCAGCTGTCATTACTGAGGTAGCAGTTCCCAGTCTACCTTAACAGTGGTCACTGTTTCCGGTTTTCCGCTTTCCTGCGCGATGGTAGTGATCAGGAAACCCTGATCGGCAGTCCAAAGCATACGCTTCTGGATCGAACTGTTTTTCTTATTGAGCAGTGTGTTAATAATGATGCTTTTAACCTTGTCGCCTTCCAGCGAAGGTTTGATAAGTATTTCCTGATTTTGAATCAATTCATCCTCTTTATCTATTGGCTCCTGGTGTATAATAGCCAGGTCGAGAGATTCATCGTAATTGGTCGTTTCGCGGAAACGGGAAGCATATTTGGGTTGCGAAATATCGGGCAGCTCCAGGAAGTCTGCAACGAGTTTTTTGAATTCCTGGCGATCGATGAAAATAGTATCAGTATGTGTGCTGTCGCGCTGTACGTACCGGCGAATAGGTACCACACTGCTGTCTACAGCGGCAATCTGGCTTTGCAGAATGGGGAGAACGGGAAATAGCTTTTCCTCGTTTACCGCTTTTTTTTCTTTGCAGCCGCCGGTAAAGGCAAGCATAGCCAGCAGGCTTAATAGATTCAGTAGACGCATAAGGAGATAATCTTTGACAGACAGACTGCAAAAATAAATTAATAAGATGATTTCGGCGGACCGGGGTTATTGCCTTCCTCAGGGATTGATCGACATGCCGATCTTCAGGCCAAAGTCGAAAAGATTTTCTTTAACCGGGTATTTGTTTTGGAAACTGGAGAGCAACTGGTAGCGAACCTGTGGTCCGATTTGCCACCTGGTGTGTCCCTTGCCATAGTTGACAAATGCTTCGAAGCCGGTGCTCACATTGACATGGCGGATAAGCCAGGGCACTTTTGCGTAGTTTTTGTAATCTGTTGAGATGAGGTAAGCACGATCGCTCAGTACATAGGTAGGCTGTACTGTACCGGCTATGCCCACACTGGTTTTCTTTTTATTTCCAAAGAGGGTTAATTCCGCACCAATGGGCACGGAAACAGAGAAGTAATAATTTTTCAACCAGTCTGAGCGGTAGCCATTCTGGCTGCGGTAGCGTGTCCAGGTAGCCACAGTGGTGCTGGCCGGATCATCCAGACTGATTACAGCCACTTCGGCGGGGTAGGCAAAAGCCTTGATATCGTACCGGTTTACGTTAAACTGGAGGCCTGCACGCAGGTTGAGATTACGTGCCAGCGGGTAACGGGCCATGACACCCAGCTGGAATCCCAGATCAGGCTTATGTGTGACAGCTTTATTAACATCCTTCAATTGGGCAAAAGGATAAGGAAGCCCTGGCGAAGGAGTACCGTTGAATGATTTATTCTGTGTAAGGCGGCGATAACTGACGGTTGGCGTCAGGAACAGCTGCCATTGTACACGAGCGGGTCGGGGCTTGTAGCTATTGGTAATATTCTCTGCACTAAACAGGAGGGGTACATTACTTTGTAGCGTAGTGTTTTTAATAGCAGCACTGGTAAGATGAAAATCTGACTGGCGCGAAGCGGGGTCTTCTTCCTGTCTGATAACAGGTGACTCACCGGTTGGGGACAATGTTCTTTCGCTATTGGTTATATTCTGTTCGCTCTTACGGCCGGCCACAGCGAGCTGTGGAGCTGACAGCCGTACAGGCGGTTCATTATCGGTGATGGCTGCAGGATCGATTACTGCAGTTGTCTGGATGCTGTTTTCTTCAAAACTATTCAGGAAAGGGGCCCGCAGCGTGGAGCTGGCAGCGCTGGTCGTATTGCCGTCAGAGTGTTGTGCGTTTACGGCAGACTGATCAAAGCGGAGGAGATTTTTGAGCCCGTCGGCTTCTTTTTCTTTTATATTGTCAGCAAGCGCTTCTGATGATTCCGGAGAAGCGTTTATTTGGGTAAATGAGGGAGCAGAGGCAATATTTTGTTTTTTGGAAGTAGGATAGCTGCGCATGACGAGGGTAACTGCTCCGCCTGTCATCAGCAGTAAAAACGCCAGACCAAAGCCGTACCATCTTCTGCGTTTATGCAGGGAACTATGTATCCCCTTCCATACCTTCTCGGAAGGGAACATCCGGTACTGGTCAGCATATTCCTGCACATACCGCTCAAAGTCCCTGTTACTAAAATTCCTCTCCATAACCAGTTACTAATTTAGGATACGAACTACCGGTGGCTTACTGCTGCCAGCCAATCGATATCTTGTTTTGGTTTCTGCATGATCTTCTTGCGTACCAGAATATCTTCCAGCATCGCCTTGGCCCTTGTGTACTGGCTGCGGCTGGTGCTTTCTTCAATATCCAGCATACCTGCAATTTCCCGGTGACTGTACCCCTCAACCGCATAGAGGTTGAGTACGGTTCGGTAACCTATAGGAAGTAATCGTATACATTCTACCACCTGCTTGGCCTGAATAATCGCCGATACGCTCTCTTCACGGATCTGCATGCTGGTGGCATGAATGATATCCACACTTTCATTGAACTTCTTATTCTTCTTCAGGATATTGATACAGGTATGTACGATGATACGCCTGATCCATCCTTCAAATGCTCCTCTGTTTTCGAATGTATGCACCTGCAGAAATACCTTAATAAAACCTTCCTGCAGCATATCCTCCGCGTCCTCTCTGCTATGTGCATAGCGGTAACACACCGCCAGCATTTTGGAACTGTACCTGTTGTACAACTCCCGCTGGGCAGCCTGGTCATTGTTCATGCATCCTTTCAGAAGGGCTTCTTCGGTCATAATTCCCGTTTGGCTGCCTGTAATTTAGACAATTTTAGCTTACAAAAGCTGCATGGGTGCTAAAAAAAACAGGCCCTTAAGGGGCCTGTTTTTTAGGTCTTACAAGACTGTCAATGGGGTATCGCGCCCGCATCGAATCGCGCAGGCCATCGGCCCAGGAAATGAGTGTATTTTTCTCAGTATCTGTGAGTTTGGCGTCTTTATGCATCCATGTATAGGAGTCCAGGGGCATTTCACCATTTTTTACCTGCTCGGCAATTTCTTCCAGTTTATGGTACTGATAACGCAGGCTGCGGTTGCTGTATTCGTCGAGATTCAGCTCTTTTTTTCCGTCATTCACATGGTCTGTAAGCCACCAGTCGACCGGCTGCAGTTTGGCATACCAGGGATAACGGGTGTTGTTGCTATGGCAGTCATTGCAGGCTTTTTTCAGTACCTGATTCACGTTGTCAGGAACGGGAAATACGGTAGCAATACTGTTTGGCTGCGCTCCTTCCGATTGATTCTTTTTGGGATGAATAAACTGGATGATGACTAATGCAGCCAGCAGAACAAGGAAGATTTTTTTGATCATGATGGTGGTTATTTGAACCTGAATTTACGCATTATCTGTGAGTATCTGCCCCGTCATTACTGCAGGAACCGGCAATTGCATCATATGCAGGATGGTAGGAGCTATATCGCCCAGCTTACCGGGTTTCAGCGTGCCCTTCCATTCATTATCTATCACAAAAAACGGCACCAGGTTAAGCGTATGGGCTGTATTGGGTGAACCGTCTTCATTGATCATGTAATCTGAATTGCCGTGATCGGCTGTCAGGAAAATAGTGTATCCGTTGGCAAGGCCGGTGGTTACCACTTTTTCTACACATTTATCAACTGTTTCCACGGCTTTAATAGCAGCTTCCCAAACGCCGGTATGACCTACCATGTCGGCATTGGCATAGTTGATACACACAAAGTCGGCAGCTTTTTGTTGCAGCTGCGGAAGCAGGGCATCTGTCAGTTCATAGGCACTCATCTCGGGTTTCAGATCATATGTGGCTACTTTGGGAGAAGGTACCATGATTCGGGTTTCTCCTTCAAAAGGCACTTCGCGTCCGCCATTGAAGAAGAAGGTTACGTGTGGGTACTTTTCCGTTTCGGCCATACGGATCTGTTTTTTCCCATTGTCCTGCAATACTTCGCCGAGGGTCTGGCGCAGGTCATCATTTTCAAAGATTACGTGCACATTCTTAAACTTATGGTCATACTGCGTCATGGTAGTATAATCCAGCTTAAGCTGATGCATGTTGTAATCAGGAAAATCGGTCTGCGTCAGTACTTCGGTAATTTCACGGCAGCGGTCTGTACGGAAATTGAAAGCGATCACAGCATCATTTTCGTGAATCAGTCCCAACGGTTGCTGCGCTTCGTTGATAATGACAGTGGGTTTAATAAATTCATCGGTAATGCCGGCTGCATACGATTTTTCAATGGCATCAATAGCATCGGTGGCTTTTTCGCCCACGCCATTTACCAGTGCATCGTAGGCCAGCTTTACACGCTCCCAGCGTTTATCGCGGTCCATGGCATAGTAGCGGCCACTCACGGTAGCAATACGTCCTACAGAGGTATTGAGGTGGGCCTGCAATTGTGTGATGAATCCGAGGCCGCTTTTGGGGTCGCAGTCACGACCATCTGTAAATGCGTGGATATATACTTCCGAAAGCCCTTGCGCTTCACACACATCAATGATGGCTTTGAGGTGATTAATATGTGAATGCACGCCACCATCGCTCACCAGACCCAGCAGGTGAAGTGCTTTGCCATTGGCTTTGGCATATTGAATGGAACGCAGCAGTTGCGGGTTGCGGCCAAATTCGCCTTCGCGTATGGCTACATTGATGCGCTGCAGTTCCTGGTATACAATACGTCCGGCACCGAGGTTGAGGTGACCTACTTCTGAATTGCCCATTTGTCCGTCGGGTAATCCCACGGCTTCACCACAGGTCACGAGTGTGGTATGCGGATAACGGTCATAAAGTGACCGGGTGAAAGGAGCATTGGCATGCTGGATGGCGTCGGCAGATGCAACTTTTCCGAGTCCCCAGCCGTCCATTATGATCAGAATTACTTTTTTCGGTTCCATGAATTTAAAACATTGATTTTTAATAAAAATAATAGGATCAGACAGGTTTTAACCGGCTTAACAGGCAGGTTTTTCAGCTGGCAGGCAATGGC
>JAGODE010000314.1 GCA_017998385.1 Chitinophagaceae bacterium
AAAGTATAAAAGTATAAAGGTTTAAAAGTTTAACGTGTTTAAGGTGTATAAAGAGTTTAAAGGGGTTGGCAATACTGATTTATACCTTTATACTTTTATACTCCCCAACAGTTCACCCCCAAAAACACACCATTCACTGGTTAAATCGGGCATTTGATCCAATAGTCGTTTGGAACAACGGCGTTTCTGACGTATATTTGCAGCGTCAAATTGAGCAGTAGTACAGTACTTACCACTTAGGCGACAGAAATCAACACTTTCTTCAACGATTCTTTAGTGTTTTCTCCCCCTTCCGCTCAATCATAATTTTTGTAATCAAACAAAGGAGATATATCATGAAGAGTGATGTGATGCCATCTATTATCCAGATGGATGCAGACGAATTGAAATCCCTTCTCACAGAAGTGAAGGAAACAGTAGCCACAGTTGTTATGCCCGAAGCAAAAAAAGCTTCTTTCGGAGCAGTAGATATGTGGAACATCCGCAAGGGTGCAAAGTCTGCCAGCAATATGCTGAAAAGATAAGTTAGTGCTTAGTGGTCGGTGATCAGTAATCAGGATAATTTCTGTTAACTTTTATATCACCTGACCACTAAAAACCGACAAGAGACCACCGGTCGCTGTCAACCAATTTTGTTATTTTCCCTCCAGCGCTTATTTTTGCCAAAATTCTAACGCATGGAACAAACCAAAAAATATCGTGGTCTCTGGTGGTTGCTTTTTCTGGCTTCCACTGCCGGGCTGATCGCTGCTATTGTTGGCCATTGGGAATGGCTTACCCTTATCCTTCCTTTCCAGACTACCTCGTTTGTAAAGGCAATGGATATTATGTAACCGACTAATCATTTTCAGTATACAAACCCGCCTGCCATCCGGCAGAGCGGGTTTTTTAGTGCCTAAACGAATCGTTGTTTATGGCCCAAAAGGCAGGACTTCAAACGTTTGCAACACTTTTTTCCTGATCTTTCAAATAAATATGCGAACCTTGCATGATTTATTTTACTTTCGTAATAATGTGTGCTTCAGACACGATAGAATATGGCGTTAAAGAACGAATCAACGATTGCGATGAGGCTTGAATTTTTTATCCGTTTTCATACGGAATATGGCCAAAGCCTTTGGCTATCCGGAAATACAGAAAAGCTGGGCATGGATGATCCCGCTAAAGCGGTCGCCATGACCTATCTCAATGAAGAGTTCTGGCAATTCAGCATTGATCTGGATAAACCGGAATGGCCAAAAGAAGGTATACGCTATAAATATTATCTCAAAGGAAAAGACGGAGAATGGATTGGCGAATGGGGCAATGACCGCCTGGCTCACAGTTCACGCAAACATACCAGCACCATTCAATTGCTCGATATCTGGAACCATGCCGGTGAATTTGAAAATGCTTTTTATACGGCTCCGTTCCGCGATGTACTGCTGCCCAAAACATCTGGTCCCAAACTTAAAACACCCAAACACTATACGCACAGCTTCCGGGTAAAAGCGCCCTTACTGAAACGGCATGAAATACTTTGCCTGCTGGGCAGTACAGATGCATTGGGCAAATGGGACACCAGTCAACCGGTACTGCTGGCTCAACAGGACGAATGGTGGGTAGCTCATCTCGACCTTACCGGCAGCCATTCGCCCGTAGCGTACAAATACGGCATCTACAACAGCAGGGAAAAGACATTTGTGATCTACGAAAGCGGCGACAACCGCCTGTTGTATACCGATGCGCCGTCACATACCCATTGTATTCTGCACGATGGATTCGTACGTCTGCCCAACAATACCTGGAAAGGAGCGGGCGTAGCAATACCCGTATTCAGCCTCCGATCACGACAAAGCTTTGGCGTAGGAGAGTTTACCGACATCCGGCTGCTGGTAGACTGGGCACTGGAAAGTGGGTTACGCCTCATTCAGTTACTCCCTATCAACGATACTATAGCAACCAATACCTGGACAGATTCTTACCCTTATTCCGCCATCTCTGCATTTGCGCTTCATCCGCTTTATATCAACCTGGCAAAAGTCGCCGGCAAAAAAGAAGCAGACAAGATCAGTGCGCTTAAAAGAAAACAGAAATACCTCAACGAACTGACAGAAGTGGATTATGAAGAGGTACTCCGTTTCAAACTGGCTATGTTGCGTGAGCTATATGATGCATCGGGTACAGAAACCCTGCAGACTGCAGATTACCAGGATTTCTTTGAGACCAACAAACACTGGCTGAAACCCTATGCTGCTTTTTGCTATTTGCGCGACAAATACAATAGTGCCGTATTTGACAACTGGAAGACACACAGCAGTTACGATGCCGCCGAGGTAGACCGCCTTTTTGCCAGCCGCAGCAGCACCCGCAAAGAATTACTTTTCTATTGCTTTGTACAGTATCATCTGCATCTGCAGCTAAAGGACGCCGCCGACTACGCACATAAAAAAGGGATCGTACTCAAAGGCGATATTGCCATTGGCATTTCACGGCTCAGCTGCGATGCCTGGGTAGCACCGCAATTATACAATATGCATGCACAGGCGGGTGCACCCCCAGACGATTTTACCCCCATCGGGCAAAACTGGGAATTCCCGACTTACAACTGGAAACAGATGCAGGAAGACGGGTTTGCCTGGTGGAAACAGCGCTTTGAACAGATGAGTTATTACTTCGATGCCTTCCGCATTGATCATATACTCGGCTTCTTCCGCATCTGGAGTATTCCTGACCATGCCGTACAGGGTTTGATGGGCCATTTTGTGCCCTGCCTGCCTGTACATTATGTTGAGTTTGGCGAAAACGGAATATGGTTCGATGAGCAACGCTATTGCAAACCTTATATCAACGACGAAATCCTGTACGAACTTTTTGGCCACCTGGCCGACCAGGTTCGGGCAGAATTTATATTGCCCAATGATCAGGGCGGCTATGACCTGCGCACCGAATTTGACACACAACGTAAGATAGAAGCTTTTTTTGTCAACCGTTCAGCACCAGATGACGAGCGACTAAAAGCAGGCCTTTTTGAACTGGCAGCCAACATTATTCTGTTTAAACAGGAGGGGTCGCAGGGACAGGAGTTCCATTTCCGTATTGATATGGAAAAAACAAGGTCATTCCGATACCTCATTCCGCATGTGCAGGACCGCCTGCGTGCACTTTACATCAATTATTTCTACCACCGCCAGGATGAATTCTGGCGCAAAGAGGCCATGACCAAGCTGCCGCAGCTGAAGGCATCCACCAATATGCTTATTTGCGGCGAAGACCTGGGCATGGTGCCGCATTGTGTGCCCGATGTAATGAAACAGCTGGGCATCCTGAGCCTCGAAATTCAACGTATGCCCAAGAACCCCGAAAAAGAGTTCTTTTATCCCGATGAGGCTCCTTATATGTCTGTAATCACTCCATCTACACATGATATGAGTACAGTACGCGGTTGGTGGGAAGAAAACCGTGAGCGTACACAACATTTCTATAATCAGGTATTGGGACAATGGGGCGATGCACCATATTTCTGTGAATCTTGGGTAAGCCGTGCCATCATTCTGCAGCATCTGCACTCACCAGCCATGTGGAGTATCTTTCAGTTGCAGGATATCCTGGGCATGAGTGATACACTGCGCCGCGAAAATCCGCAGGAGGAACGAATCAATAACCCAGCCAACGCTAAACATTACTGGCGTTACCGGATGCATATCTCACTCGAAGAACTCATTCGCCAAAAAGAATTTAATGAAGAAGTGAAAGGGTATGTGCAGACAAGCGGAAGAGCGATTTGATTCAATGTGCTAATGTGACAATGTGCTAATATGCCAGTGTGCTAATGTGCTGATGTGACAATGTTCCAATCACTGTTGTCCAGGGATTTTTTTATCTGCGGTATTCTGCGTTTTCTGCAGGTAAAATTTCCTGCTAATGGCGCCGATTTACGCAGATAAATCCTTTTTATTTTCCCCGGACAACAGTGATCCCCAAATCTTCAAATCACATTAGCACATTACCCAATCAGCATATTAGCACATTTTTCTCCACTTACAGATTGCCATCATATTAAGTACATTTGCATCATTAGCATATTAGCACATTGGCACATTAGCACATTGATCATGAAACTTTCCTACTTCCCGTTTTCTCTCCGTTTCCGTCATCCTTTTACCATTTCAAAAGGTACAAAAACACATCAACCCACGCTCATCGTGGCACTGGAGCAGTTTGGCCTTACCGGCTATGGTGAAGCACCGGCTATTACTTACTACGACATTACCGTTGAGAAAATGGTTGCCGATATCGAAGCAAAGAAAATGTTTATTGAGAAGTTTGCCTTTACCGAACCGGAACGCTACTGGCATTACCTGCACCACCTGCTGCCGCGCAATCCTTTCCTGGTATGCGCGCTGGATATGGCAGCATGGGATTTGTTTGGCAAGCTGAAACAACAACCGCTGCACCGCTTATGGGGAGGCAACCTGGCAGACAGTCCGCTCACAGACTATACCATTGGCATCGACAGCATAGATAAAATGGTGGCTAAAATGAAAGAACGTCCCTGGCCTGTCTATAAAATAAAGGTGGGTACAGCAGATGATATCGCCATTGTAAAAGCCCTGCGTGCCGAAACCGATGCCCGTATCCGTGTAGATGCCAATGCCGCATGGACACTGGAAACGGCCTTAACGCTGATTCCCCAACTGAAAGAGCTGGGGGTAGAGATGGTAGAACAGCCACTGGCAAAAGACAACTGGGAAGGAATGAAGACGCTTTATCAGCAATCGGTGCTGCCACTTTTTGCCGATGAAGCCTGTGTAAGCGAGCAGGATGTGGCACGCTGTAAAGATCATTTCCATGGTATCAATATCAAGCTTACCAAATGCAGCGGCATTACTCCGGCACGCCGCATGATTGCTGAAGCCCGTCAGCTGGGACTACAGGTGATGCTGGGATGTATGAATG
>JAGODE010000315.1 GCA_017998385.1 Chitinophagaceae bacterium
TTATCTGCGGTATTCGGCGTTTTCTGCGGGCAAAATTTCCCGCAGATGGCGCAGATTTTCGCAGATAAATCCTTCCCGATTTTTTCAAACTGAATGACACGTAAGTATGCACTGTTTTTTATGGTGTTTGCACAGCTGTCTTGTCTATCTTTTTGCCTCCACGGCCGGCGAACCAAAAGAAAAGAATAGGCGAATGTGCTAGTGTGCTAATGGGGAAATGTGCTAATTGACCTGTCGGTTATTTACAGATCCTGATACTACTGTTGTCCGGGGAAATATCTTTATCTGCGGTATTCGGCGTTTTCTGCGGGCAAAATTTCCCGCAGATGGCGCAGATTTTCGCAGATAAATCCTTCCCGATTTTTTCAAACTGAATGACAGGAAAGTGTATACTTTTGTTAGTGTGTTTACACAACCGTCTAGTCCACGCCTCTTACCGCCCCAAAGCACTAGCACATTTACCCCATTAGCACACCAGCACATTACTTCCTGTACGGATTCCCATACCATGCGCCATCAATTTCCCTTACAAAACTTTCAATCTGGCGATCGGTTTTGTCGGTAAGATCCCATTTCTGCTTGAGGTTGCTGCCAAAGAAGAAGGCAACCGTCTGGTACATGCGGGCATTGAAGCCGCCTTTATATTCTTTAATGATCTCATAGCAGTTGTTGCCGGTCTGCCGGTTGATCAGTTTCATGAGCACACGCCCCTGGTAGACGCTGAGTTCGGAGAGCGGGTCGGCAAACTGCTGGCGCAGCTCTTTCTCGCGGCTCTTAATGTATTTCTTGCGTTCTTTTTTGGAGGTAACACCGGCCAGTTTTGCATTGATATCATTAATGGTGGCGCCGGCAACACGCGCATAGGGGTAGGTTACATATACAGCATTGCGTAACCGGTTCCATTCTTTTTTGAATTTCTCAAGCTCTTTGGGCGAAAGATTCGACACCCATATATTCTCTTCTTCTCGGAAGCTAAGCATTTCGCGGTTGTACCAGATTGCATCTACAATGATGGTGTCATTGGGCCCCCATTTGCTGGACCTTTCTTTGAAAGAGGGGATAGGAGGAACAGTGTCTGGCGCCACTTCGGGTATTATCTGGGCATGCGTTGCCGGTGCCGTAAGCATCAGCAAAAAGATAACCGTAAAACAGGCAAGGGCGCGAACCATGGCTATAAATTTACAACAGCGCCGCCGCTCGGCCAAGCGGCACTCTTTTATCAGACACAGACCGTCGCATTTTCGCTGTATGAGCCTGCAATTATCATTTTACCCTGCCCGCCCTGATCGCTTTGATCCGCTGTACCATACTCATCAGTATACCAATGGCAGTGATGATAATACCCAGCCACAGTACTTTGATCATTGGGAACTTATAAGCCTTCAGTGTTACATACTGCAATAAGGCGTCCGATTCTTTGAGGCCAATTTCAACTCCACCGCCGTTAGTCAGTTTATTGACGCGGAGGATCAGGCTTTCAGCCATAACGGTATCGGGCAGCGAAAGCTGTACACCATTACGATTGATGAGGAGCGGCTCAGAGGTGTAGCTGGTTTTGTTCATCGACTGCACCTTCAATGTCACCACCGTAGCTGAGTCTGCCGGACTGAAACCTTCGAAAGGCAGGCTGTCGCGCGTGGCCACACGCTCGAGTGTAATAAAGCCCCTGGAGTAAAAAATTGTATCGCCCAGTTTGCGTTCAAATGGCGCAAAACTGGCGGTGTCTTTGTTTTTATCAGGATTGGGCAAAGAAGAAACATAGGTAAATACGTCGTGTGTGAGATAGTGACGAGAGTCGGGATTGGCCATCAATCCTTCATTTCCCTTGTAGTTTACAAAGGCATTGGGTTTGAGGGTAAACTCTTCATTCCCTTCTCGGCTTTTGAAATGAATCTTATAATACCACTGCTGCTTGCGGGGGTGTGCCGAATCGCCGATATAGGTTACATCATATTTACCCATACGCATGGTCATACCTTTTACAAGCGTAAGGTTTTCGCCTGTTTTTTCTTCACTGCCTTCTCCAAAAGGAATATGAATACCGCTGGTGTTATGGCTCAGAATTTCTTTTTTAGACGAAGAGATAAGAATGCCCAGCAGTACAAGTCCAAAGCCAAAGTGTGCAATGGAACCGCCGGAGAGCGACAGTTTCCCTTTCACTCCAATCCAGATATAACCTGCATTGGCAATGATGGCATATACCGCGCATACAATCGCCAGCCAGATAGCACCCAGGAAACCAAGTCCGTGTTTATCGTAATTGACATTACCAAAAGCCAGGATCAGGGTGGCGGCAATGGCGGAAAGGATAGTTGGCAGGGCAATTTTTTTCCAGAAAAACTTAGCGGAAGTATTGCTGTATTTGAGGTATTGGGTAACGGCTGTAAGCAGGCCAATGATGATAGCTACAAATACCTGTATCTGGTTATAGGCAAACTCCTCATCCTGCGGAGCTGCTTTTTTCATGTCGAATACTTTATTAATAACCGGCAGTGAGGTCTTAAAGATGATTACCATGGCCGACAGGAAGAAGATCAGTGAGCCGATAAACATCCAGAACTCGCGTGAGCTGGTCGCCTCTTCTTTATGTAAGGCCGGTACATTTTTCTGAATAACGCCGATGAGCGCGATGACACCGGCCAGTATAGTGCCAAATGCCAGCATGGGAGCCAGGTGTAAGCCGCCTATAGCCCAGCCAAACTCGCCCGAGAGCCAGGTTAGCGTGAGTAATGCAAGCGCTGTTATACCCATTTTCATTTTCATGGCCGGGCGGGCTGCAGTGAGTACCACAAATGGCCAGGCAAATACAAATAGCAACAGGTAAAGCTGTTTATTCATTCCCAGATCGGTAAAGGCATGTACGGAAGATTCTCCCAGTATACCGCTTCGCGTAAGGAAGGTGCTGTAGAGTATAAAGAAGAACTGCAGAATCAGGAATACAAATGTTGCCCGGAGCGATTGACCGGTATGTTTATAAATAAGCAGGGTATGAATACCAGCTGCCAGGATGAGCCAGGGTACCAGGGAGGCATTTTCTACCGGATCCCAGGCCCAGTAACCACCAAAAGTGAGCGATTCATAAGCCCAGGCGGCTCCCATCATAATACCTACACCGAGTGCGGCCAGCGAAAACAATGACCAGGGCAGGGCCATTTTGATCCAGTCGCCAAACTGACGGGTCCACAGACCTGCAATAGCAAATGCAAAAGGTACGAGCGTAGAAGCAAAGCCAAGGAAAAGTACAGGGGGGTGAATTACCATCCAGTAATTCTGCAGCAATGGGTTGAGATCATTGCCATCGCGTATGGTTGACAGGTAATCGGGACGAACGGGCAGATTCACATCAAAGTTGATATGCATAGCAGGGGCGTTGTCATAAATACCCGACTCGCGTAACAGTATAAAGGGATTGGAGCCCATTTTCCAGTTAAGGAAATAGACACCTGTAATCATCGTAGCCAGGCAAAACTGAGCAAAGCTCACTACCGTCATCACAGGGGCTTCCCATTTTCCGCTGGTACGCATTATTATTAATCCAAGCACGCAGTGCCAGATACTCCAGAGCAGGAAACTGCCTTCCTGTCCTTCCCAGATACCGGCCAGCAGGTATTTATACTCCAGCGATTTGCTGCTGTGCTGCCAGGCATACTTGTATTCGTAGAGGTGATTGGATACTATGTAGAAGATAATTCCAAAAATGGCGAAAACAGAAATACACTCAATGGTAAAAGAGATTCGTGCCAGACGGCGCCAGTAAGTACGGTTTTCATCCAGTATAGGACCAGTGGCTTTAAAATAAGCAAAGCTGGCCAGGAGGGAGGCTACGAGGGATAAGATAATGAAGAAATGGCCTAACTGACCCGGCAACAGGTTCTCGCCAATGTAATTCATGCTTGCAGATTATGGGTTTGATCAATGGCCGCAATTCCTTGCACGTACGCCGTCAACCGGCCAAAACTGTCCGGCCACGTGAGGGATTGGGTCAGTAACCTGAACCGCCCTGTCCTTCCACGCTCTTTTGTTGCGCTTTGGGATCGTCTTTGTATTTGGAAGGACACTTGGTCTGAATACTTTCGCAGTTGAACGTACCATCTTCATATTTGCCCTTCAAAACCAGCCGTTCGCTGATTTCAAAATTTTCGGGTTTGGGTTGATGGTAAACTACACGAACTGATTTACCCAATGTATCTACCGCAGTAAAGCTGAGGTAGTTCGGGTCTTTGATAGCATCGTACTCCAGGGGCTGACTCTTATCCCAGCGGGCCATCAGGTGCACATACTTACCGGGTTTGGCCATGGCCGTGTCTACGGTATCATAGGTGCTGGTGTTTTGGAGAAATGTAATAAGCACTGCAATTGCAGCTGCGATCAGGACAAGCAAAATAATATGTATCTTTTTCATGGTGGATCCCCTCCAGGCAGGATTGTCAGTTTGACCTGCAAAATTAGGTCAAAAAACTGTCAGCCGGCGATTTTGCATTAAACACCAGCAAAATGATTTGGTTTGGCTTTGCAGCTCTTTTTTTTAAAATAATGCTGAAATTGTTTCAACTGCAACCGTTTCATTTCCTGCGGGTGCAGAAAGACGAGGGCTTTGCCCTTATATTTGCGACACAAACGTTTATTAATATTATTATTATATGTTATTTGAATTGTCAGAAGAACAGTTGATGATCCAGAAAGCAGCCCGCGATTTTGCCCAGCAGGAGTGTTTGCCCGGCGTAATAGAGCGCGATGAGCATCAAAAATTCCCCCGTGAGCAGGTTATGAAACTGGCCGATCTGGGTTTTATGGGCATGATGGTAGATCCGGAATACGGAGGCGCGGGCATGGATAGCATCAGCTACGTGCTGGCAATGGAAGAAATCTCAAAAGTGGATGCAAGCGTGAGTGTGTGCA
>JAGODE010000316.1 GCA_017998385.1 Chitinophagaceae bacterium
GGGTCATACATGTACTTTTCCATGTACCAGCCGCTCTCATTTCTTGAAAGGTACATAAGAACATGCTTATATTTAATAAAAGGCGGTATTCCGTAATGATCATACGCCACAAAGTCGATGACTTCATCCTGACATTCACCGTAAATGCTCTCAAGCACTTTATATCTTGCTTTTACTTTCGTATCCATCATTCCTTTCTCCCAAGGCACCTCCTCTACGTTCAGCCTTTCTCCTACAAAAACAAACAAGGTGTTTGCCCTCTCCCGTGGATTTGTTGTATCCTTTGTTATGAGAGTACTGGGCACCGCAGTATTATTCTTACAGCCAATCAAAGAGATAAGAATAATAGAAAGATTCATCAAAAAAAGATATCTCTCCGATAAATTATTAGTATAATGGTCTTGTTTCAACATATTAACTTTCCTCCATAAACCGCTCAAAACTCTTCCAGTATTTATCCTTATAAATAACATACTCCGCTTCGAAAAAAGCGGCATACTGTTGTTGTATAGTATAAAAGATTTTAGAAGGCCGGCGAAAATCCTTGCAGGCAAAATAGATTTCCCGTTCATTGCTGGCCGTTTGCCTGCCCACATACAGGCATCCATCAGTATCTTTCAATTCAGCCAGTAATTGCTGTTCCATCTCATCGAGACGGTTATAATCATCTGTCTCCGGCAGCCCCTTGTTATTGCTGCCATTATACCTGGCTGTAAAGACCGCCACCCATGGATGGGATGCTTTCTGATCCCAGTTGAGCAGTTCCGTATTAATTACAGCAAGCAGCGGATCGCCGCTTTCCAATTGCGCTTCCATTACAGAATGCCCGTCATTTTCTGTATCGTAACGCTCACCCTCATATTTTTCAACAAATTCTTTTTGCCGCCAGGTCAGGAAATCCCGAAGCTTCCCGATGGGTATCAGGGGTTGTTTCGCTTCTGCTTTATTAATTACAATCAGGTTGTCAACCGTATTCACAAAATCAAGCTCCCCCAGGTAGTTGTCGAGAAAAAGAAAAACACCATTTGTCACTGTTGCCTTATTGTCTTCCGTAAAGTCTTCATACACTACGGCAATATTAATCTCGTCAGGATAGCCGGGTGTATCGATACTATAAAAGCTCAGTTTATCTTCGCTAAATACCAGCCCATTTATTCCAATAGAGACCTCCTTAATATCCAGCGCTGGTTTATGTGCAACAAACCGCCAACCGGCAACAGGCGGTGCAGCGCCTACCAGTTCTTCTACAAAAGCAATATTACTGGTATTCCCTTCGGCAGTAAAGATCAGTTCAGCCGTATTATCATCATACATACCAGTCACAAAAAAGAATCCTTTTCTTAACTCATCCAGCTTATGGGTAAGTGGCCTGAAAAAAAACTTCTCAATATCTCCTCTGTTTTTAACTACCTGATAAAAAAAATTTGCTTCTTTCTGAAACCAGTTCCAAAAATCGGCATAAGAATTAACAGGCTTCTCTTTTCCTGAAAATAACGTCCTCAAAAACTTCATGCTGCTGCATTTTAAGACCAATTTAATCATCAATTGTCAACTAAAAAAGCTACCGGATTTCTCCGGCGGCCTTTCACTTCTGCAAGCATCGCAGAAGCCGAAACAGCTAACAAAACCTTGAACTGACACGAACGTCTCCAACATAGTAGAACTGGCTGGAAAAATTCGCGTGCTTATAGGAAATGGAAAAGGTAGAAGGTGAAAGGCAAAGGATAGAAGTTTTAAGCCAATTACATACTTATACATTTGCTTAACCCTTTTACCTTACACCTTTTACCTTACACCTTTTACCTTTCACCTTCTACCTTTCCGCCTACCTCCTCCCCTCCACTCTTTCCCCAACCGCTATCATTGCTTCGGCCAGTTGCTGATAACATTTGCGCCAGGCAGATTCCACTGCCGGATTCCAGTCGGTTCCCAGACCCTGCTGCAATGTCCACAACAAAGCAGTGCCGACAACTTTATAATGTCCGGGCCTTACGCCGTATTCGGTATGCCGGCGGGCCATAGCTGCTATATCTTCCGACAACACTGATATATCGTCCAGATTAGCCGCTATACCACTCAGCATATCTACCAGCTTTTTATACTGTGCATTCATTTCTGCAGGAAACATTTTCCGTACAGCAGGTGCATCTGCAAATAGCTTGCTGTAAAACGCATCTCCAACTATGTCGGGGTTAATGCTTCGGAAAATCTTCCAGGTTTTTCGAATAATTGTAATTTCCTGTTGTGTCATAACCATCGTTCTTTTTCAAAATTGAAGCCGACAGGCCTGCCTGTCAAAACTTCCTTATTGAAATGTAGATATAATGGGTTAAGACGGCTATAATACCGATCCGGTCATTTTAATGAGTCGCAAATACAAAGCGGCCCGCCAGACGGCGGGCCGCTTTTCATGGATATTAATACAGCCACGCTGTACCCATTTAATCAAAAACCGACTTTATTTACTCCAATTTGTAGCTCAATACAGCCGTCTTCCCCAACAGGGGAAATTTACGGATCTCTTTAGCGATATACCCCTCCGCATCGACCTGAAACAGGTTTTGAATGTGTGTATAGAGGCTGCCATCTGCAGAATACTGCTTCATTTCACTTGTGGTATTTTTAAATGACTTACCAAACAATCCGTCAACCCGGTAAAGCGCAAAATAACTGCCGGGCAGGGTATTACTAATCGCCGAGTGAGTAAACTCATAAGTATACGCCAGCTCGCTTCCGTTGTACTCCTTTGCGGAAAGCAAATTATCATCCTTTACCAGCAGATCAACGGTGTTGACATTTCCAAAACCAGATGATTTATATTTTACCATATACCCGTTCTGATCATAGTTATAATCGATTGCTGTGAGCAGAGTGCCTGCAGCATCGCGCATGTCAATATGTGTAATATACCCTTGCGCATTCCTGGTACATTCCATTACCCGCGCAACTGAATTATCGGAGGGCAAACGAAGTGTGATGACAAGTTTTGCCAAAGACTGAAAATCAAAAATCTCTGTCCCGATTTCACTTGTTATGCTGGCTATCCGGCCATTTGCGCTATAAGCCATTTTCGTAACTACTGGTTCCTGGTTTGAGTAGGTATACTCATATTGTACCAATTTCTTACCCGTGTCTTGCGGGTTTACAGCATTCTTGTCTTTTTTACATCCCGACAGGGTGGCGGAAGTAATCAGCAAAAACAGAAAAAACTTCTTCATATTAAGGTCTTTTGCTGCGCAAATTGGCACACAGCAGTCTGGTACAGAAAAAAAGCCAGCTGAAACTCCCGGATTAATAATTTAGCCGTGTAAAAAAATGTTTTAGCCGTCGTACCTGGCATCTTAACGTGGCAGCGTTTTATCATTAATTTTACCCGGCTATGAACAAACAGTCCTTCACAAGTATCCTGCTATTGTTTATCCTGACCGGCCTTTTAGCAGGTTGTCAGTCCCCGCAGCAACGCGCCGCCGCATTTCAGACATTTGAGCACACCCGGCTTCCCGGCTATTCCGGCCAGCAACTCGAAAAAGATTTTAACCTGCTCGTCAGCAGTCTTAAAGAGGCACATCCAGGTATGTATATCTATACCAGTCAGGCGCAGTTTGACAGCCTGATCTCCGAACGCCGTCAGTTGCTGCGCGATGGGCTCAACGGCCTTGCTTTTTACAACATCGTTGCCCCTCTGGTAGCAGCTACGCGCGAGGATCACTGCGACATACACCTGTCAGAAGAGATAAAAAAATATATGGTAAGCGATGGGCTGTTTTTACCCCTGGTGGTTATTCATTTGCACGAAAAAACATATATACTCAATGACTCAGCCGATGGAACACCGCTGAAAGGATTTGAATTGCTCGCCGTAAATGATCTTGACATCAGAGAGATTACCGAAAGATTGTTTGCCAGCTTTGGTGCAGACGGATACATTCTTACCTCCAAATACCGCTATCTCGATTTTCGGGGATTGGCACATGAGTATGCCAGGGTAATCGGCCAGCAGGAAGAAAACACTATTACAGTACTGAACCCGCTTACTCAAAAAAAAGAAACGCATAAAATACACGCTGTCCCGGCAAGCGCCCTGGCCGCTTTGCATTCCGGCGTCCTCACCAACAATACTATCCGGCAGGAAATAGAGAGGCCCGCCCAGCTACAGCTTTTGCCACCTAATACGGCTCTTCTTTCGTTCCGGACCTTTGCCAATAGCCAGTACCGTAAATACCAAATGGATTTCAGACAGTTTGTCGATTCATCTTTCCGAATAATAGCTGCAAACAATATCAGCCATCTTATCATCGACATGCGCGACAACGGAGGCGGCTCCGAAGGCAATGAAGACTTTCTTTTTTCCTATCTCACTGATCTGCCATATACAAAGTACAGGTACGTACAGGTATCTGATACAAATTTTTCTTTTTTACCTTATACCGATTATGCTGCTGAAACCGATCAGCGTGAGCTGAAACAGGAACTGACAGAAGAAAATGAGTGGTCTGATGACGGGAAACTCTACCGTAAACCCGGACTGTACGTACCCACTGCGCCCCGTGCCGATGCATTTAAAGGAACGGTATATGTATTAATCGGCGGCTGGACATATTCAGGCGGAGCCGAATTCGCTACTCTTATGAGCGAACATACCAATGCTGTATTTATCGGCGAAGAAGGTGGCGGTGGGTATACCGGTAATACCAGCGGCACCCTATTGGAAGTCACCCTGCCTGCAACGGGAGTAAAGATAGATATCCCTATCATCCGGTTTGTGCTGGAGACAAAGAAAGGCCGGTTTGGCAGGGGACTTATTCCAGACTATGAAGTACAGCCTGCTTTTAACGAATTCATCAAAGGTTACGATGCAGAACTGGAGTTTGCCAAAAAACTAATTGCTGCGCCTGCC
>JAGODE010000058.1 GCA_017998385.1 Chitinophagaceae bacterium
GCTAAAAGGTCTCATTGCAGCAGTGGTATAAATGATTGAATAGTTCCGGCAATAATAAGGCTATAAGCTTTAAGCCCCGCTCATGCCGGGATGAATGTACTTAACTATTGACAAAAGGCGTATTTGCAGGACAGCGAAGCTACTCAGATACTTCCGCCCCATAAAACACAGAAACCGGCAGGAGATTTCCGCCGGGCTTCTGTGTTTTCTTTTCAGTAAAGCTATCAGGCTTTTTCTACGAAACGCGGCAGACAGGTACCAATAAGTTCCGTCCAGCCCCGGGCAAAGCTCTCGGGTGCAAAATCCGGGTTGCCGGTGGGGAAACTGTCAAGACCTTCATGCGTGAGTTTCACCCGCGTGCGGTCACCTTCGGGCTGCAACTCAAACGTAACCACCGAATATCCGGGAAGGTCTTTGTACTGCCAGCTGTAACTGAGTTTCTTCAGGGGCTCTGCAGTCAGTACTTTACACAAATGCAGGTAATGCTCTCCCTTCTGTCCCTGGCCATAAAAACTGAATTCAAAACCCGGCTCGGCCCTGAATTCACTCAGGTCAAAATACCATTCTTTCATCTGCGTTTTATCGGTAAGCGCATCCCATACTTTTTTTACAGGTGCGTTGATAAGCCGTTCAATCGTAAATGGAGCCGTATTCATATCTGTTGTTTTTAATGACAATAATCGTTTTGTTGCTCAGCGTTTGCGGTTTTTCTTTTTCTGATCTTTTTCCAGGAACAATTCCAGTGCGTCCAGTTTGCTGTTCCAGAACAGGCGGTATTGTTCAATCCAGGCAGCCACTTCCTTCAACTGGCTGAGGCGGGCTTCGCAGATACGCTCCCTGCCCTGTCTGCGTACTGCTACCAGGCCGCATTCGTTCAGTATTTTAATATGCTGCGAAATAGCAGGGCGGCTTACATCAAAATGCGACGCAATGGCATTAAGATTGCGTTGCTCATGGGCAAGTAACCCTATTATTTGCCGTCTGGTGGGATCGGCTATTGCCTGGAAAACATCTCTGCGCGCTGACTGAGTCATATTATGTAAGTAAATGCTTACATGAATATACCTGTAAGCATTCGCTTACGCAAATTTTCTTTTGCCCGCAAGGGTGTATGGGTAACTTTGCTACCATGCCATAACGGCGCGGTCTTTGATTTCTTTTCGCAACCCAACATACTATTATATGAAACATTCTTTTATCGCTGGGCGCATGTTGCTGCTAAGTGCGGCAGTACTTTACCTGGCCTCCTGCGCCAATAAGCCCGCCACAGATAAATCAGTGGCAAGCAAAGACACCCTGTTAACTCTTCCGGAAGGATTTACGGCCACCATTGTAGCCGATAGCCTTGGCGCGGCCCGCCACCTCGCCGTTACCCCTGCCGGTGACGTATATGTAAAAATGGGCGATACCAAAAAAGGCAATGGTGTAGTCTACCTGCACGACAGCAATGGAGATGGCTTGTTTGATCAGAAAACCGGTTTTGGGGACTATGGCGGCACAGGTATTTACCTGGCAGATAGTTTTTTGTATGCTTCTTCGAATGAGGCTGTATACCGGTACCGTCTGGATGCACAGGGAAAAGTGGTGGATCAGAATAATCCCGCCACTATAGTAAGCTGCCTCATTGACCGCGACCAGCACAACAGTAAATCTATTGTTCTCGACAAACAGGGAAATATCTATGTAAATATTGGCGCATACAGCAATGCCTGTCAGCAGCAGGACCGCACAGCCGGATCACCTGGTATGCAGCCCTGTCCGATACTCGACTCTGCCGGCGGCATCTGGCAGTTCAGAGCCGACAAACCCGATCAGCACTTTGCAGATGGTGTCCGTTATGCAACCGGCCTGCGCAATGTAGTGGGGCTCGACTGGAATCAGCAGGCCAATCAACTCTTTGTTATGCAGCATGGCCGCGATCAGTTGAATTCGATGTTTCCCAAGCTGTTTACCGAACAACAGAGTGCCGACCTGCCGGCCGAAACGATGTATGCCCTCAATAAAGGCGATGATGCCGGCTGGCCCTATATTTATTATGACCAGAACCAGGGCAAGAAAATACTTGCACCTGAGTATGGCGGCGATGGCAAAAAGACAGGTGGCGAAAAAGCCATTGATCCCATCGTTGCCTTTCCTGCCCACCTCGCGCCAAACGGATTACTGTTTTACACCGGCACTCAGTTTCCGGAAAAATACCGCAACGGGGCATTCATAGCTTTTCATGGCTCATGGAACCGCTCACCGGAAATGCAACAGGGATTCTTTGTGGCATTTGTTCCATTTGCCAACGGCAAGCCCAGTGGTAAATGGGAAATCTTTGCCAATAATTTTGCGGGAACCGACCAGCTCAAATCGCCCGGCGATGCCAAACACCGCCCCTGCGGACTGGCCCAGGGTCCCGATGGCTCATTGTATGTATCAGACGATATGCAGGGAACGATATTTAAGATCAGCTACAAGAAATAGTTGTAAGGATTAAGTTCTAAGTAATAAGTTTTATGTATCACACAGCAGAAGTCCTTTAAACCCTTTATACTTTTATACCCATTAAACGCTGTTAACTGTCAACTAAAAAGCCCGGTCGCTCACGCGCCGGGCTTTTGCTTGCTTATTGCCTGACAACTGCTAACGGATTTCTACCGGTCTGCGAAAGGCGGTAGAAAAGATATCGACGTAATAATCGTTGGTTTTATTTTCAACAATCTGTACTTCCATTTTACGGGTACCCGGCGCAGGGTTATTCAGCATCTTTACATAAATGGTATCGGTACGCCGCTGCGCCTTTGCAAAGGTGAACGAATACTTACCATCAACGGGCTGAATAGCATTACCGTCTTTGTCTACAATATTAAAATCCTGTCCAGCTACCGCCGGATTGGCGATGCCATCAGTCACGATCTGGTACTGCCCTATCGCGTCATAGTTGCGGGTATAGGCAGAATAGAATTGTACAGGAAATTTGAGCAGGGCGGTTTGAGTCCGCTGTACATTTACCTGCGTATTATTGTTGGGCAGATACGCCAGATAATAATGATGTTCGTATTCAGGCAGTCCTACCGGATAATCTTTCTTTTCGCAGGAGGCCAGCAGTAAAAGAGCTGCTACTGCGCCTGTCATGTATTTAAAGAATTTGAATTGCATAAAATTTCTTTTTAATCAATTATTGCCAGTTAGGATTCTGTACCACATTACCACCGCTAAGCGTGATCTCGTTAAATGGTACGGGATAGAGATAATCGCGGTTTGCTTCAAAATGGCGGGTCGATGCTGGTTCTACAATCAGCACGCGGTCTGCATTCAGATTAAGGCTGTTGGCATTGGTATTGGGCCAGTCAGCTTCCACAAATTTGGCGCCGAGCAAATTCTGCGGTAAAACAGATTCGGCTGTTTTCCAGCGTATCAGATCATCGTACCGGAATCCTTCCAGTGCCAGTTCAACCGTACGCTCGCGACGGATTTCTTCGCGCATACTCAGGTTATTGGCATTTACAAACGCATTGGTAAGTTTTACATTGAAGCCAACACGGGTGCGCAACAGATTGATTGATTTATCGAGATCGGCATCCGAAATAGATTCGTTGAGTTCAAATTTAGCTTCTGCATAGATCAGCAGTACTTCAGCGTAACGGATAAGAATGCGGTCTACCGTACCTGCATTATTGATCGTCTGATCTTCTACATTGAAGCCCTTTTTTGCGGCAAAGGCCGAACGGGCACCGAGTGATGTGGTTGGCACCCATGGTCCCTTATAGGCTTCCTCGCCCGACAGGAAAACGGTAAAGCCAAGCCGGGGGTCACGGTTTTGCAAAACAGTATTGTAGGCCGGCTCGCTGCCTTCTGCTACAAATAATGGTGATTGAACTGCAGAGGCGGTATTGTCTGTATTAAATGCAGGTAATCCGTCGGTGTACAGAAACTGCCGGATAAGATTACGGGTGGGAGCCATACGACCGTTTTCGAGATCGCGTGAGTTGTTGTGACCAAGGATCAGGTTGGTATTGCTCACTCCATAAATTTTGACAAGAATATTCTCGGTATTGCCGGGACCTTCGCCGGGTTGTGTAAAGAGTGTACGGAAATTGCTGAAGAGCGTATGACCCTGCGTCATGGCACTCTCGGCAGCGGTCACGGCCACCTGCAGGTGTTGCTGCCAGTTGCCATCATTATGAAATTTGGCACGGGTACCTTCATAAAGAGCGGCGCGGGCCTTGAGTGCCCATGCTGCACTTTTGGTAACACGACCATATTGAGCCGCAGGCAATGCACTGCGGGCAGGAAGCCATTGTGCAGCAAAATCGAGGTCATCGTAGATCGCCTGCATTACTTCAGCACGCGGCGTACGTGCCATGAGCAATTCGGGTGAGGTGATATCAAGTGTTTTTAATACCAATGGCACATCACCATACTTCTGTACAAGGCTCAGATAGGCATAGGCGCGGAAGAAACGCGCTTCACCCAGGTAGCGGTTCAGTACAGCCTCACTTACCCTGGCCCGGCCGGCTTTCTCCAGGATATTATTAGCAGTGAATATCTCATCATACCGGTCATTCCAGTCACCACTGGTATTGGGAATGGTCCGGTTACCGTTACTCACGGTGTTGGGGCCAGATTGATTCACGGCATCATCGGCCCGGTTATCGATCCAGTTGGCGTCCAGTTGCTGATACATCCTGTTGGCCGCATTGATCAGGTCCGTTTCTGTATTCCAGAAATCTGCGTCACTAAATTCCGACTCCGGCGAACGATTAATACTACAGGCCGGCAGCAACAGTACTACTGCGAATAAGGAATAAATAAACTTCATTGTCTTTTTCATATTGCCTGCATTGATTAGAGTGAAAGATTAAGACCAAAAGAAACAGTGCGATAAAACGGATACGTTGTGGCACTTACGTCATTACCAACTTCGGGATCAAATACCTTCAGCACTTTGGTGCTCTCCCAGAGATCCTGACCGCTTACATACACACGCAATTCACGCACAAACTTTTTATTGACGGGTACCTTATACCCGATCTGCAGGTTTTTCAGACGAATGTAACTGCCATTCTGAGCCCATTTGTCCGATGGACGATAGTTGTGCGCACTCGTCTGGTACATGCGGGGGAACATGGCATTGGGATTCTCGGGCGTCCAGCGATCCATATGTATTGTCCAGGGCATATCCGCCGTACCCAGGATAGGCGACAGCGTGCCTTCATTAATCAGGAACTTCCGTTGCAAGGTTCCTTGCAGGAACATGCCGAAGTCAAGGCCCTTCCAGGAAAATCCAAGATCGAAACCATACGAGTAGCGGGCATTGGTTGTACCGAGATATACCAGGTCACCGGGTTTTTCAGGAGTACCTTCACCAGCGGAGATCACTCCGTCTTTGTTAAGGTCCAGATATTTTACGTCACCCGCACTGGGGTTGGGGAAAAACGGATAAGAAACGGTGGCCTTATAATCATTGGCCTCCTGCTGTGTCTGGAAATAACCAGCTGTTTTATACCCCCACACACTAAAAAGGGGATAACCTTCCAGTAAATTAACCACGCCACCACTACCAATTGAGTTGCGCCCGTCATACTTTACCAGCTTGTTCTGATTATCAGAAATATTGAAACCAACGCGGTAATCCACCTGACCGATACGGTCACGCCACTTTACATCCAGCTCAGTACCCCAGCTTTTCAGTTCACCAATATTCACACTCGACACGGCTATACCAATAATGTTGGGCACGTTGAGTGTAGCGAGCATATCCTTATTGCGCTTTACATAGTAATCGGCAGTAATCGTCAGCCTGTTTTTAAAGAAGCCCATATCCACCCCAATATTTGACTGCTCCACGGTTTCCCACGTTTTTTGAGGCGAAGCCAGTGTATTCTGATAGAAATACTGAGTACGCACACCATTAAAAACAAGGTTGTTGTTTGTAGTAAGACCGCTGGTGAGCAGGGGGATGTAATCATACAGACCCAGTACAGAACCGTTACCCAACTGTCCCCAGGAGGCACGGATCTTCAGGTCAGACAGGAAAGACACATTCTGCATAAAATCTTCTTCGCTCACGCGCCATGCTGCAGAAAAAGAGGGGAACAGTTGCCACCTGTTTTCAGGAGCCAGTCGTGAGCTGCCATCATAGCGATAGGAAGCTTCAAACAGGTAACGATTTTTGAAACTGTAGTTAAACCGTCCAAACATTGAGCCGAGCGCCCAGGTCTGTACCAACTCACTGTTGGTTTTGGTAAGCGGGTCACCAAAGTTGAGACTAAAGAAATCATTGGTGATCATATTTTGTGCAGAGGCAGAGAACTCGTCCTTGCGGTACTCCTCATAAGAAGCACCCTGCAATACGGTAAAATTATGATCCTGTCCCAGTTTGAAGTTGTAGGTCAGGAAACCCTGCAGGTTGTTTTGATAGGCACGGTTTTTTGTCAGTGTGATCGAGTTTGGAACATTCGCACTAAAACGTACCGTGTTGGTGGTCCGGCCATACCAGTACAAACTGCGGCGGTTGTTTTCCATATTGTAATAGTTCTGGTTGCGCCAGGCTACTACATCAAGCGTGAGACCTTTAATCACATTCTTAACCTGGAAATTCACACGGCCGGTAAAGGTTTCATACTTACGTGTTTCCAACCCTCCGTTTTTCTCAATGTCCACTGCATTGATCTGCAGATCACCATTGTAAGGCTGACCGGTGATATCTTCGGGAGGTGTGTACAGCGACTGACGGGCCCGGCTTCTGTACAGACGGTTGATGATCTGTTCGGTGCCAAAAGCATTTTCACGTACGATGGAGCCAATATACCCGGCTGTTACTTTTACACTCATGTAACGGTTGAGTTCCGCATTCAGGTTAAGCTTCAGGTTATAGCGGGAGTTGTCGTCCGGACCAAATCGCAATACACCATCACGTTTGTAATAGCTGCCGGAAATAAGATAATTGAGCCGCTGCTCACCGCCACCTACTGAAAGTGAGTGATTCTGCATGTGATTGATCTTGTCCATACCTTCCTTCACCCAATTGTTGTTGCCATAATATTCCCAGCGATCCTGGGTAGGATTGGGGCGATAGGTAAAGTTGGGATTCTTGAGCCACTCGATCTGCTCCGCATTAAACTCTGCAGCACCGGTGGCATTGAAGCGGGCCTCATCGATGAGCGTCTGCTCATCCCACGAGTCGAGACGTTGGGGCTGACGCGCAGTGATATTCACCCCATAATAGGTATTGAAATTGATTTTTGTTTTTCCCGCAGAAGCCTGCTTGGTGGTAACCAGTATCACACCGGCAGCCGCACGGGCTCCATAGATTGCCGAAGCAGAAGCGTCTTTGAGCACAGAGATACTTTCGATATCATTTGGATCAAGCAGGTTAAGATCCTGCTCAATACCATCAACCAGCACAAGTGCATTGGCAGAGTTGGCGGAGGAGAAACCGCGGATACGAACACCATAGCCTTCCTCACCTGGCTTACCACTGCCTCTTACGACGGTGACACCGGGTAGCACACCCTGCAACGCACTGGTCACATTGGGTACCGGACGATTCACAAGATCTTTTCCCTGCACCTGGGCTACTGCACCGCTTAGATTTACTTTCTTTTGCGTGCCATAACCAATTACTACTACACTCTCCAGCGTTTGCGCCGACTCTACGAGCGTTACATCAATAACGGTGCGGGCTCCTACAATTTCTTCACGCGTGCCATAGCCGGTAAAGGAAAACTGCAGAACAGATGTAGCAGATGCCTGAATAGCATAACGGCCTTCTGCATCGGTGATTACACCCGATACAGAACCCTGAATCATAACAGTTACATCAGCAAGTGCCTGACCCTGGGCGTTTTTCACCACACCTTTGACAGTTTTGTCCTGAGCCTGCGATAAGAGGGTTGCCAACAGTAGTGGCAAAAAGAGAATGAATGACAGCATCCTTCCCCGCGAGGGAAGTAACTGCCGGAAAGAAACAGATTGAGCTTTCATACAGCAATCGTTGTTTTTACGGTTTCAGTACTATGTTTAATTAAGGGCAAAAAGATGACCGGCAGGATGTAAATCATATTTTTTACACCTGTCAGCAGCAGCACTTTTGCGTACACTGCTACATGAGCTGATTATTGGGTTATCTTATTTTCCGTAATTTTTTGGAAAGCCGGGCAGAAAATGCTGCGGAGGGTAACCTGTGATGTCAGGAGTTTTCTCTTGAAGAAAATAGTCGTTTCATTAAGCAGCAGTTCTCAGCAAAGCAATCCATTCGAATCGGATGTTAAATTGTTTAATTTTTACCAACCGTAGAACAATTGGCAGTTCTTTATTTACGAAAACGATTTCGAAAACCGTCGTATTTAGCATAAGAATGACCGGATACAGACAAGTTTGCCTGTATGTCTGCAAGCTAAAGACCACAATCTATGGCTGATACGTCTCCGGGTCAGTTGTATGAAGTATGCAACATGTTATACAGATAGTGCATGGCGGCGGTGATCAATACAGCGAGCGGGCAATTCCCATTTCCAGGCCGCGCAACTCGGCCAGGCCACGCAGGCGGCCAATAGCAGAATAACCCGGATTAGCGATCTTATTCAGATCATCCAGCATCTGATGTCCATGATCGGGCCGCATGGGCAGACACTGTCTTTGTTGCTGCATGACGGTGAGCAGTTCTTTAATAACAGCATACATATCTACATCGCCATCGAGATGATTGGCTTCAAAAAAGTTTCCGGCTTCATCGCGCTTAGTGCTGCGCAGGTGCACGAAATGAATCCTGCTCCCCCATTGTCTCACCATTGCCGGCAGGTCATTATCTGCACGTACGCCAAATGAACCTGTACAAAAACAGAGCCCATTGGCCGGAGAGTTCACTGCGTCAAAAAAGCGGGCGAGTTGCCGGCTTGTACTTACAATACGCGGCAGTCCGAATATTGGATAAGGCGGATCATCCGGATGTATGGCCATACGAATACCCACCTCTTCAGCCACAGGCATCACCTGTTGCTGAAAATGCACCAGATTATCGAGCAATGCATCTTCATCTATTCCCGCATATGCATCGAGGGCTTCCTGAAATTTGGCAAGAGTAAAACTTTCTTCACTCCCGGGTAGTCCGGCAATGATATTACGCTGCAATTGTTTCTGTTCTTCCTCTGTCATGCTTAGCAGACGCAGTTCTGCCGCCGACAATTCTTCTGCCGTATACTGGTCCGCAGCACCAGGACGTTTTAAAATAAATGCATCAAAAGCAATAAGCGCCGACTGTTCGAAGCGCAATGCTTTACTTCCATCTTCGCAGGTATAACTCAGATCGGTACGTGTCCAATCCAGTACAGGCATAAAATTGTACGTCACAACGGGAATATCCAGCGTGGCCAGGTTTCGCAGCGTCTCTGTGTAGTTGCGGATATACTGTTTGTATTGGCCGCGCCGGGTCTTAATATCTTCATGTATGGGCACACTCTCAACAACCGACCAGCGCATACCTGCTTCTTCAATCTGTTGTTTTCGCCGGGCAATTTCTGACTCAGTCCATACTTCGCCATTAGGGATATGATGCAATGCGGTGACAACGCCTGTACATCCTGCCTGGCGCAAATCACGCAGACTCACCGGGTCGGCCGGGCCAAACCAGCGCATCGTCTGTTCGAAACAAAATATTTTTTTATTCATCATTACACACCGCTGTTTACCAAAAAACCTCCATCTACCACAATAGAGGTTCCGTTCACAAATACAGATTCATTGCTTAATAGCCATACCAGTGCTCCGGTAAGTTCTTCGGGGCGGCCAAAGCGTTTAAAAGGTGTGTTGCGCACAACATCCTGTCCGCGTTCGGTATAGCCGCCATCTTCGCGCGTAAGCAGTGTTTTATTCTGTTCTGTAAGAAAAAAGCCGGGTACCAGCGCATTCATACGCAGCTTATCGGCATAGCGATTGGCCATTTCCACTGCAAACCATTTGGTATACCCTTCAATGGCGGCCTTGGCCATGCTGTAGCCCAGCACCTTGCTGAGCGCCTGATGAGCGGCTACTGAAGATATATTGACGATACTGCCTTCACCCGCACTTTCTACCATGGCTTTACCAAATACCTGTGTGGGCAGCAACGTACCAAATACATTTAATTCCATCACCTCGCGCAAGGCGGCCAGGTTGAGATGAAAAATATCATTACCGTTTTGCACCACAGCATCTACCATGTTGCCGCCGGCTGCATTGACCAGTCCGTCGATACGGCCAAATTTTTCGAGCATCATCGCCGAAGCATTCTTTAACTGGTTTTCATCCAGTACATCTGCCTGCAGGGCCAGGGCATTGCCACCCGCCGTATTGATAGCACAGGCGCGTGCTTCAGCTACTTCTTTATTACGGCCCAGTATACCCAGGCTGGCCCCTTCGCGGGCCAGGGCTTCATTAAAGGCGTGGCCCAGTATGCCGGTACCGCCTGTTACAATTATTACTTTGCCAGCTAATCGTTTTGACTCCATACATCGTACCGGCAACCTGCCAGTATTGTTTTAGTTAAACAGGATAAGAATAGAGAGAAAGTTTGTAACCTATGAAATTGACTAAAATAGTTGAAATGCACAAGTAATAGCGGGACCAAAGCGGCCAAACAGCCATTTCGGACACAACTGAACACTATGTTCAACTTTACCCCTATCTTTCGGTAATTTTACTGCCTTTTTTTGAGTGAAATGCAGCTTACAAAGATTTTTCCACGCAATCGTTTACGAATAACGTTTGCGTAACATCAAAAAAACAGGAGAAGGAGGATCTGATATGGATAACGTAAATCTGAAACGGCTGGCTAAAGAACTAAACCTCTCGGCCTCCACGGTATCGAGGGCATTGCGCGGCAGCCACGAGATTAGCCAGGAAACAAAGGACCGGGTGAAAGCACTGGCGCAGTCGCTGGGTTTTCAGCCTAACCCCCATGCCAGCAGCCTGCGGCAAAGCAAGAGCAAAACCATTGCCGTAATCCTTCCTGAAATTGAAAATAATTTCTTTTCCAAGGTCATGAACGGTGTGGAGGATGTGGCCCAGAAAAAAGGTTATCACGTACTCATTTACCTGAGTCACGAAGATCATGTGCGCGAATCAGACATCCTGCAGGTACTGCGCAATGGGCGAGTAGACGGCATTATGATCTCCGTTTCCAACACCACTACTCAGTTTGAGCATTTGCAGGGTATTGCTGATGCCGGCCTCCCCCTTGTATTTTTTGACCGCATTGCCGAAGGCATTGCAGCACCCAATGTCACTACCGACGATGCAGAGGCCGCATCAAAAGCGACCGAACTGCTCCTGTCTAAAGGATGCCGTAAAATAGCATTCCTGTCTATGTCTGACCGCCTGTCTATCAGCAGCCGTCGCAAAGAGGGATACCTGCAGACACTCGAAAAAAACGGGATGGGCCATGCTGCCCGCCTGCTGGCCTGCAGCCACAACGATGAAGAAAACAGGCAACTTATACGCGAGTTGCTGTTAGGTCCCGATCGCCCCGATGCTATCTTTACTGCTGTAGAAAAACTGGCGATCAATACCTATGAGGTATGCAGGGAACTACAGATAAAAATTCCCCAACAGCTTAAAGTAATCAGCTTTTCCAATCTTGCCGCTACAGCACTTTTTGATCCACCGTTATCCACTATCGTACAGCCTGCTTATGAAATAGGCAATGAAGCCGCTACTGTATTGTTTAAGCTGGTTGAAAAGAAAGTATTGCTGCCAAAAGAGAAAAAAGCCATTTTCCCTTCGGTGATCGTTGAGCGGCAGTCGACCGACTGATATACTTATTTGCCACGGCTTCTCAGCAGCGCCTCCAGGTAATAGTAATCTGCATAGATCAGCGGCACATCCACCTCGCTTTTGGCCGGCTTTGATCCTGTGCTATGCAACAGAATAAAACCACTGGCAGTACCTATTGGTGCGCGGTATTTTTTTGTCAGCGATCGCATGATATGGTCGGCCTGCTTACGATAATATTTTCCGTTTGCTGCATATGTGCTCAGCTCATACAATCCGGAAGCCAGCACAGCTGCGGCTGAGGCATCGCGCTCTTCGTTGGGAATGTTGGGCGCATCATAATCCCAGTAAGGCACGCCATCGGCCGGCATACGCGGATGTTTCAGCATAAAATCGGCAATATGCCTTGCCTGTTGCAGATAAGCAGTGTCTTTCGTAAACCGGTAACACATGGTATATCCATAGATACCCCAGGCCTGACCGCGTGCCCAGGCCGATGCATCGGCATAGCCCTGATGTGTATTCTTTTTCACCGGCGCACCCGTAGTTGTATCATAACTCACCACATGATAAGAGCTGAAATCTGGCCTGAAGTGATTGCGCATGGTGGTATTGGCATGACTCACCGCTATGCGGTAAAAACTGGAATCGCCACTGAGCTGGGTAGCAGCAAACAGCAACTCGAGGTTGAGCATATTGTCGATAATAACAGGATAATCCCATTTATCGCGGTTATGATCCCACGAGCGAATGACACCGGCCACCGGATTGAACCGTGTGCTCAATGTGCGCGCCGCCTGCAATAAGACGCTACGCATTTGTGTGTCGCCGGTAAGGCGGTATCCCTGCCCATAGCTGCAGTACAATTTAAATCCCATGTCATGTGTACCCCGGTTCCACTTTTCCTGCTCCAGCTGCTTTGTATAATGTATAGCCTGTTCTTTCCAACTTTCTTTTCCTGTATACTCATAAAGCATCCAAAGTATACCGGGAAAAAAACCACTTGTCCAGTCGCGCGAAGGCACCATACGCAGACTTCCTTTTTCGAGCGTACGCGGCGATACCCAATCGGCATGCCCCTGTTTTGCAGCAGGTATCTCTGCAAGCATCAGGGTCATTTGTTTCCCGGCATCTGCAAACACCTTCCTGATTTTTACCGGTTGTGCATAGCTGGTAAAAATTATTGCTGCAAGCACCCCTGTGAGTAAATACTTTTTATTCATCGTTTTTCTTTTCATCTATCCAGAGTAATGGGTTTCGAACCGGCAAATTGCGAATTACTTCTTCCACGGTTGGTGCATGTTCCAATCCATGCCATGCCTGCAGCCATGCGGGTTGCTGCAGCGCCAGGCCTCCAAATACGAGGAAGGGATGTGCAACTGGCCATTGCTCCCAGTACATTACATCTTTTGCATAAGGCCACCCGCTTTTATTAACCACCCAGGGATACAAAAACTGAATGGCTTTTTCTACCGATCTCCCATCGGGCAATGTAAACCGCCAGAGATTATCGTGTGCATTGCTCAACTCCTGGCAGATCGTTGCCATTGCATCGAGATTGAACAGCGAATATCCATAAGGCTTGGTCCGTTTCAGTTCGAGCGGAAAGCTGCCATCGGCAGCCATTTGTGACGGCAGGAGAACCTCTTTGAATCGTTGACTGCACATGGCACGTAATGAATCGTTGCCCGTATATCCGGCAAATACTGCCACCTGCATTACCCAGCAGGTACCATGGTTATTGGCCGCTTTCATTTCATCGAGACCATAGGTATGAGTTGTTACCCATTGCAGGTATTGAGCAAACCATTGGCGATATGCCTGCCGCCGTTTAGCCGATATACGCGGCATTCGTTTTTCTATTACCTCCAGCCCTTTCACTACTTCCATCAGGTGAATGGCATCTATAATTCCTATTCCCCTGCCGGTAACGCGTCCTTTGATCGCCTGCGCATATAAAAGATGGGGCGTCATGCGTGTAGCTGTATCCATAAACCAGGCATCGCAATGCGCTAATGCCTTTTCGGCGTATTTCTTCTTCCCTGTGATCTTATATGCTGCTGCCAGGCTACCCACTATTTCACTAAAGCGGATCATTGCCTGCCGGTGTGCCACAAAATTCTCAGGGTTTGTCATCCCGTCACGCTGTATATAGGGGCCATTGGGATTGGCCGGATCAGGCCACCAGTAATCTCCTTCACTAAAAAAATCATGCACGCCTCCCGCACTGCGTAACGCGCGACTTGCCGTTACCGTTACCGGCGACTGGCGCAATGCCCACGCTGCTTTTGTCAGTATACTTTTACGCAGTGTGTTGCTTATTTCTTTCAGCTCATTACCTGTTGGCTGCGCCTGCAGCGTTGAGCAAATCAGGCAGCTTATCCAGATATTTATTATTATCTTTTTCACACAGCGCATGTACATGACCTATTGAAGATTAATAAAAGCCGTTGGCACACCGTTGATCTGCGCACTCAGTACAGACCGGCCTTTCTGCAATTTTACCCGTATTACCGCACGCCCGTTATACAATTGTACTTTACGCGAACCGGATGAAGTGCCCAGGTTGTCTATCAGCTGACCATCGCCGGTCAGATCAAAGCTGATAAGCTGTGCAGCATCGAGGCACTGTATACCTTTGGCATCCATCAGCACCGCTTCAATCGTTGCAACACCATGGCTGAGTGCTGTTTGTTTTAACTGAATGACAGCAGGCTTATCCCATTTCGCTGTTTCGTATTCAAACCGGATAGAATCCTGTACCTGCACCTTTCCTTTCCATGCCTTCACCTGCACGGAGTATACGCCCTTATGCAGGGCGACATTCCAGCGCAGCCCGGCAGCAGGAAAGTCCTGGCTATTGCGTTTCTTTTTTCCCTGACTTACTCCGTTCACCAACAATTCTGCTTCATCGCAATTGGAATAGACCTTGATCATTTTCTCTTCACCTTCCTCACCCCAGCGCACGGGCCAGGTATGGCCATAGATATGTGCCATGGGTTTGCTGGTCCAGTACGACTGGTATACATAATACGACTCTTTGGGAGTAAGATCACGTTCTACCACTCCCTTCTGATTTACATAAGGAACAGGATTTTCGGGACGAAGCGGTGTGGAGAAATCTTTAAATGGCCACTGTGCAGTACCCGTAAGCCAGGGCATTGTCTCCTGCTCTTTCAAATGCCAGTCGACCAGGTTGCAGATGTACGACTCACTCCAGTCACCATCTTTTGATACACGGGCAGCGCCTCCATACAGGCTGGCATCTCCGGCACGCTCATCGGCCGACCCGTTACTTTTGATTGCCTGCAACACTTTATCCGGATTTTCAGCATGGCGGCCTGCATGGCTGTCGCCTCCCCATTCTACATGCAGAAAGTGTTTTACCTTTTTCATCTCGGCTTCCGATACCGATTTGTATTCTGTATAAATACCGCGATACCAGCCTGCCCATATAGAAGGAGAATAGACATCTACAATATCACTGCAGAAATCGCAGCGACGGATAGCGGTTTTACGGGCCGGATCCAGCGCATGGCTCAGATCATTCAGCTCTTTCATGAATGTCCTTATTTTCTCCCTGTCAAATTCTTCAAAATCGCCTGGCCAGTCATTTTCATTTCCCAACCCCCAGATGATTACAGATGGGTGGTTGTAATGCTGCTCAATCATATTACGCAGCATACGGCGGGCCTGCTCTTTATAGACATCACCACCCAGTCCTCCACGGCACCAGGGTATTTCTTCCCATACCAGTATGCCCAGACTATCGCACAGGTTAAGTATGATAGATGATTGCTGATAATGCCCCAGCCTGATGAAGTTGACACCCATTTCTTTCATGAGTATCATTTCTTCGCGCATTTGTTCTTCTGTCATGGCCGCGCCAACACCTGCATGGTCTTCGTGACGGTGCGTACCGCGCAGCAGCAATCTTTTGCCATTAAGCAGGAAAGGACCTTTTTCTACAAACTCCGCATGCCGGAAAGCAATCTTTTCTACCAGGCGTGTTTCGCCAAGTGTAGCTTCAAGCGTATAGAGTTGCGGGCGATCGGGCGACCACAGCGCCGGTTTCTTTAACCGAAACTGTACCAGCTGCTGCTGATCCGAACCGGGTTGTACGGTTTGTTCCTGTATTAATTTTCCGGCAGCATCAAGCAATCGGATCACCATCGCTCCTGTTACCGCTGCAGATGGATTATACAATCTTGCCCGGACCTGTACGGTGCCCAGTTTTCCTTCTTTGTCGACATTCACATCGGCAAAAATTTTATCAATAGAAACAGCCGGCTGATATACGAGGTTAAGATACCTGTAAATACCTCCATATACATTAAAGTCTGAAAGACTGGAAGGAATCATTTCCAGATCGCGTGAGTTATCTGTCCGGATAGAAATGGGAATACGGCCACCAAAACGTTCCCGGCAAACCGCTGTTTTGCTGAATGCAGCAACAGCATCAGTAATATCAACAGTAAACTCATCGTATCCACCGGTGTGCGAACCAACCAGTGTTGTATATACATACACCTGAGTTTTCTGGCCAGCGCCCTCAAAGTGCAGCAGCGTCCGTCCCTGCTGATAGGGATTCTCTATTTTCAGTTGCGTGCGGTACCAGGCCGGTCCCTGGTAATAATTAATGTCGGGATCAACTGCATCTGCGGCATTTACACAATGTGGCAGCGAAACGGGTTGCCAGAAGGGAACACTTTCGGCACCACCTTTGGGTACGGGCCTTACAGCTTCCCAGATACCGCCGAGATCCTGGCGCAGAAACTCCCATCCATTATTAAGCCGTATGGATTTTTGCGCCCGTAGCAGGGGCAGACATATGCAAATGGCTACGAGAAGTGAAGCAAGCTTTTTCGTTATCATCAGAGATATAGCCTTTGAAACGAAAATAGTATGCCCTGGCCTTACGAAGACAGATTAATACGCAAACGATTCCGAATAAAAATCAGGCATTCAGCACCTCATCTGCCAGGTACAGTATTGACTCGTAATCACGCTGTGTGGCAGCAGAAAGAGCCATTTCGCAGGTTTTGGTGGTAGAGTAATAACCATCATATTGCCCTGCCATTACCTCTTTTGCTTCTGCCCGGGTGGCAGCTGTGGTCAGTTCGGGAAAAAGAAATCCCCGGTCACCCGCCATTCCGCAGCACCCCGCACTCATAGGCACCTGCACATCGTAAGCCAGCTGTTCGGCCAGCCGGATAAATTTCTGACGGCCACCTGTTTTTTCGAGTGCACATACCGGGTGCAGCATAACGCGGTCTTTCTTTTTTATAGCAGTCACTCGTGGCAATACCATCTCTTCCAAATAGTCAATGCTATCCAATATGCGCAGCTGCTCATACTGCCTGCGTTGTACTGGTTCGAGTACCTGTTCCAACTGCAGCAGGGTAACTGTACAGGAACTTACATCCATCACAACAGGAATACGTCCGCCGCCAGTTATTTCCCATAACTGAGCTACCACTTGCGCAGCAGTATGACGATAGGCCCGGGTATATCCTTTCGATGAAAATATTTGCCCGCAGCATCCCAAAAGCAACGGCTTGCTCACTACTACTGCAATACCGGCTTTTTCTGATACGGCGAGAAATGTATCGAGGATACTTTTTTTACCCTTCTGCCCCGCTCCCATCATACGGGATATACAGCTGGAAAAATATACAACAGCAGGCGCGTCTGCAGCCGGCGAAACACGCGATTGCTTGCGTAGTGTTGTCAAAGACGGTGGAGCGCTCAATTCATCTGTCCAGAGCGGAAAAGACGGCATGAGCCGTTTCAGCAAACCGGTCATACGCGACATTGTCTTCCTGCCGAATATTTTATTGAGTGCATTCCCGGCAGTAAGTGCACTGCGTGCCGCCCATTGCAGTTTACCAAAATGCCGGGCTGCCTGCAGGGCCAGCTTATTGGCACGTGCGGAATGATTTTCGCGGCGCAGTCTTTTGACAAGATCGCCGGTATTGATATCAACCGGGCAGGCGCCAGCACACAATCCATCCACCGCACAGGTATCAAGACCATCATACTGATACTGGCTGAGCAATTCGTTGTATTCTTTTTGCTGCCCGGCTGCCTGCATGCCGGTCAGTGCCCGGCGAACCACGATCCTTCTCCGGGGAGTAAGGGTTAGATCGCGGCTGGGGCAGCGATGTTCACAATAGCCGCATTCAATACATTTATCTACTTCTTCTTCTACTGCAGGTAATGGTTTCAGATTCCGGATATGTACTTCCGGATCATCGTTGATGATTACCCCGGGATTAAGCAACGATTGCGGATCGGCCGCCTGCTTAATCCGTTTCATAATTGCGTAGGCAGCGCCGCCCCATTCTGTCTCTACAAAAGGAGCCATATTGCGTCCGGTGCCATGCTCCGCCTTTAATGTGCCTTCATACCTGTTCACCACCAGATGCACTACATCGCGCAGGAAACGATCGTAACGCTCTATCTCAGCCGTTGTGTCGAAAGCCTGTGTTACCACAAAATGGATATTACCATCTTTGGCGTGGCCAAAAATGATTGCATTATCATATTCATAACGGGCAAAGAGTTGTTGCAGATCCAGTATAGCATGCCCCAGGTGATGCAGCGGAAAAGCTACATCTTCGAGTATCACCGTGGTACCGCTCGCGCGTACAGCACCCACAGCCGGAAACAATCCTTTCCGCACTTTCCATAAAAATTCCCGCTCTTCTGCATCTCTGGTAAATGCAGGCGGGTTGAGCAGGGCAAGCTCTGTAACAGAAGCCAGAAACTGAGCAACGCGCTGATCGATGGCCGCATCAGTTGCTTCCTGAAACTCGATGAGCAATGCTGCAGCAGCCTCCGGCAGCGTAGCAATAAAAGGGTCAATCCCTTTCATATGCTCAATAGAACGAAGGGAGGCCCGGTCCATCAACTCCACCATTTCTGCACCCGCTTCGATTAATGGAGCGATGGCATTGCAGGCATCAAATATGTTGGGGAAATAAAGAAGACCGGTAGCCTTGCAGGGTTGATCGGGAATGGTATGCAGTACGGCCGAAGCAATAAAGGCCAGCGTACCTTCCGCACCTATGAGCAGGTGAGCAAAAATATCAAGCGGATGTTCATAATCAAGCAGCGCATTCAGGGAGTAACCGACTGTATTCTTGGTCTTGTACTTATCACGGATTTTTTCTTGCAGTACCGGGTCATTCAGTAGCTCATTTCTTAATTGCCGTAATTCGTCGGCCAGTGGCGCACAATCGCTGGTAAAGCGCTCATAATCGGCCGTATTTTCGGTTGAAAAACATTGACCGTTGGGTAGTATGAATTTGATAGCACGGGTTGTATGATAAGAATTATACCGCACGCCGCAGCACATACCACTGGCATTGTTGGAAAGAATACCACCCATCATCGCAGCACTGATACTGGATGGATCAGGCCCTATTTTTCGTTTGTAACGGCGTAGATGGGCATTTACCATTGCCCCGGTAATGCCGGGTTGTACACGCACCCGCTCACCCTCCTGTTCTACATTCACCTGGCGCCAGTACTGGCTGAGATCAACGAGTATGCCATCGGTAATACTTTGTCCGGAGAGGCTGGTACCACCCGTACGGAACACGACCGGTATACGATACTGATGAGAAATCCGGAAAAGCTGAATGACCTCCTCTTCATTTTCCGGTTGTACCACCACCTGGGGCACGAGGTGATAAAATCCGGCATCGGAAGCAAAAGCAATCCGGTCAATCAGGCGTGATTTGATCCTGTCTGCCGGCAGCAGTTTTCCCAGCTCATTCAGCAACGTCATAATTATTCCGCATTTAGCAATGCGCAAAGATAATTTTGCCTGCGTGGCTTATGAGCAAAAAAATGGCTGATAACTGTGATTTTCTGCTTTCCTGTAAAATATGACCGGGTTTTAGGTTAATAGGCCCCCGCCAGTTGCTCAATTTTCACAGATACCGGCAGGGTAATAGATACGCGGGTGCCCCGATTGGGCTTACTTCTAATAGACAGGCGGGCATTGATCGATACAGCCCTTTCGCGCATGATGATAAGTCCGGGACCTGCTGTGAGCGCATCGGGATCAAACCCGATACCGTTATCACAGATAGAAAGGGTGATCAGTTCTTCGGTCGATTCAATGATGATACGCACCGCGGAGGCTTTGGCATGCACAATTACATTG
>JAGODE010000317.1 GCA_017998385.1 Chitinophagaceae bacterium
GCCATGGGTCTTGTAACGTTCTCTTCCTGCGAAAAGCTGGAAGGCGAGGGCCCTGTTACTACAGAGGTGCGAGACCTGCAGGGATTCCGGTCTGTATCATCCGGTATCGGCGGTCAGGTTTATTATAAAATAGGCAACACTTACCGGGTAGAAGTAGAGGCGCAACGGAATATCCTGGAAGTATTGCAAACCCGCATCGTGGGTACTGAACTGGTCGTAAAAATAAAAGACGGGGTGAATATCCGCTCGCATGAACCTATAACGGTAACAATCACGGCTCCGGTTCTGGAGGGCGTTAACCTGAGTGGTTCGGGCGACCTGGAAGTACAGGGCGTGGTGCAGTCAGATGACCTGGCGTTGCGGGTGAGTGGTTCAGGCAATATTTTCACAGGCGAATTGCAGATTGCCGATAAGCTTACTGCCACAATCAGTGGGTCGGGCAATATCGTAACAGGTACCGGATCGGTGGTAAATGAAAACCTGCGTATAAGCGGCAGCGGACATATGGATTTACGGACATTACAGGGTAAGCATGCGGTAGCCGAGATATCCGGTTCCGGTCATATTAAACTGCTGTTGAGTGAATCGCTGGATGCTTCGATCTCTGGTAGTGGTTCAATATTCTATACAGGCACCCCCCAGGTGAGTACACATATATCAGGTTCGGGCAGTGTGCGGCCTCTTTGAATAACCGGATAAGGATGGTTGATGGATATAAAAAATCCCCTTGCTGCGCAGGGGGATTTTTTATCAGGCAGTTGGTTGTTCAGATAACCTCTTTGTTGGAGCTACCTGCGTTAGCACTGCCTTTACCGGAGGAGCGATTTTTTTTCTTCTCCAGTGTGCCGGGAGCTGGTTCGCCAATGATGACGTCACCAAAACTTGTTTTAACCTCAATTTTGCTTTGGCCATTACCGGTTTGTCCACTGTACTCGCGGTTTGAATCGGGACCATAACGGTCAGGTTTATCGGTACGTGTGATACCTATTTTGGCACGATCATCTACGCTGCCAAAACTGGTGCTTATCCTGTAATCGGCACCCAGCGAAGAAGGAGGCATGATATTTAAAGTGCTGTAAGACTGGTTTACAGTGAGTGAGCTCAGGTTATTGTCAAGGAAAACACGCGATACATCGCAAAACTCGATATTCAGTTTGTTGACGCCGGTCAGATTAGCGAGATTCACCTTGCTGAATTTGAAGGAAGCTTCGATATTGGCGGCGCTTTTGATCTCAGCACTTCCAAATTCCACATTAATATCTTTTACACTCGAAAGTTTGCCGGCTTCCAGTTTGCCAAATTTGCTGGTAAGAGAGATAGGTGCGGTATAGTCAGGTACAACGATATCGCCAAACACGTTTTCTATGTCCAGCGGCACATTGGCTGGCAGCGATACCTCGTAATTGATCTGAAGCGTATTCTTGCAGTTTTTACAGGAGTAATCTTTGTTTTTCTTTTTACTGTCGAGGGTGGTTTTGAAAAGTATGTTGTTGCCGTTTTGCTTATCGGTAACCTCAATATTTTCAAACACATGTTCAGCCATCTCCTGGTTATTGGCTGTAACCTCAATGCTGATGTCGACTTTTATTTCATTGCCGCTTACGGTTTTCACCTTTACATAACCAAAGCTATTGTTGATCGACAGTTTGTTGCCGGAGGCGGCGTATGTCTTGTTGATCGTTCTTTCTTTTTTAAATTCATATTTTTCCTTTGGCTGTGCAAAGCTGATCGTGCTGATCAGTAAGAGCAGCAGGCTGCCCATTACATGTATTTTCTTGTTCATATCTCTCTGTTTTTTTTGATCGGAAATGCGGTTAAGATTTGAAGTTGTTTGTTGAGTAATTCTGCCTGCAGCTGCAGGTTTTGCATCATGGCTCTGAGTATGATTTCGCGGTTAGGAGTCTGTAAGGCCTGGTTATGCAGCACCCGGTAGGCACTGTCGAGGGCCGACAAATCCTGTGTAAATTGCTCGTACAATTCAGGTTGTTTGGCCGTTTCAGCTTTTAACTGTTCGCGTCGTTCACCTATCATTGCACTCACTTTACGGGCATAGGCAGCAAACTCCGGTGCCAGTGCGGCCATATCACCATCTGGTTGTATGGACGGAGATTGAGTTGCCATTTTCTCTGTCTTATCAGCGGCTGATTTTTGCCATAACCACCAGCCTCCGGAAGCTGCCATGATCAGGGCTATTGATGCGGCCACCATCCATCGCCGGCTGTAAAACCGGCTCCGGTGCTGAGCTCTTTTAATATTGGTTTCTATTTCATCCCATACACGGCCCGCAGGCACTTCGTCGTCAAAAGCGCGCCGGTTGTCCTCAATGAAATCATCCAGTTTTCTATGCATGGCGTTCTTCTTTTTTCAATTGACTCAATAATTTCTGTTTACCCCTTATATACTGCGTACGAACGGAGGAGGGAGCCAGTTGCAGAATGTCGGCGATTTCCTCGTGGTCGTATCCTTCAAGCAGATAGAGCGATAATATTGTACGGTATCCATCGGGTAAGCTGCTCATCACTTGTTTGATCCGGTCTACAGTCAGATGCACTTCCGTTTCTTCTATTCCACTTTCAGCTTCGGGCAACTCTGTATCGCTTTCCAGCGGATCGAATGTTATTTTACGTTTGCGCAACAGGTTTACGCTTTTGAAAACCACAATCTGTTTGATCCAAGCACCAAAAGTCGATTTGTTGGCAAAACTGCGTAGCTGGAAAAAAACATCTGTAAAAGCTTCCTGCAATACATCTTCCGCATCGGCTGTATTGCCTGTGATGCGCAGGGCTGTATTGTACATAGCCCTGGAATACCGTTCATACAACAAACGGAATGCACCGGTATCGCCGTTAAGGACCCGCGCCACTAACTCATCTACGGAGGGAATCACAGCTGTTAATGTCAAACAATTGGTTTATTATAAAGTAACCATTCCGGATGGAATGTTGCATGAGGAGGTGATTTTTTGGGACAAAAGGTGGAAATGCGGGTTTGAAAGGTTAAAGAGCAATGTGCTAATGTGCTAATGGATTAATGTGCTAATGTGTTTAATGTGCCAGTGTGCTAATGGATTTGAAGATGTGGCGATTTGAAGATTTGAAGATGGGGGGCAATGTGCTAATGTGCTTAATGTGCCAGTGTGCTAATGGATTTGGAGATTTGGCGATTTGAAGATTTGAAGATGGGGGCAATGTGCTTAATGTGCCAGTGTGCTAATGGATTTGGAGATTTGGCGATTTGAAGATGGGTGGGCAATGTGCACATGTGCTTAAAACCCTTTAAACTCTTTATACGCCTTAAACCCTTTAAACCTTTATACTTTTAAACCCTTGTCCACCGGTCACTGTCCACCGTAAACCGTCATCTGTCAACTAAACCCTACCTTTAGGATTAACTTTTTTCTGGCTGTATGAAAAATATCTTCGTTCGCCCCCGGCCGGTGCCGACTTTGCTGGCGTTGCTGGTAGTATTGCTCATGCTGTTGCTCAGCAATTACCTGGCCCTCCAAAAGTTTAATCGATTAAATCAGCACATTTCGTCTATTTACAATGACCGGCTGCTACCGGCCAGTTACCTGTTTAGCCTGCACGATCAGCTGTATCATCAGAAGATGATCTCACCCCAGCAGGCAGGCAACCTGCATTTTAAGGAGCAGATACAGGCTATTCAGGATTCAATGGCCCGGGTAATGAAGGATTATGAAGCAACTTATCTTACACGATTGGAAAAGGAACAATGGCGCTATTTCCGGCAATCGCTCGATCAGTTTCATCAGGCCCAGGCACAGCTGGGAGTAGGCGCAACACCCGACAGGAATCTGAACCTGGAGCTGGAACGGGAATTTTATCAGGCCAACCGGTATCTGTCCGATCTCATTGCCCTGCAGCTGCGCGAAGGTGGGGCATTAAAAGATGCCTCTCAGTCGCTGGTGGGCGGATCTGTTATACAATCGTACCTGCAGATCAGCCTCGTGATCATTCTTTGCGTGATCGGTTATGCTCTGTACCGGCTTTATAATGTGCGCCGCATGCAGGACGGCCGTCATCTATACAACTAATGCTCCAGTGCTTCCCACAGTATCTCTACCGGATGCTGCGCTTTACGCCCCGTGCCGTCTTTTATCTGATGCCGGCAACTGGTGCCGGGAGCTGCTATCAGTTGATCGGCTGCGGCTGCTCTTACAGCAGGCAGTAAAACCAGCTCACCCACTTTCATAGACAGGTCATAGTGTTCCTTTTCATAACCAAAACTGCCGGCCATACCGCAACATCCGGAGGGGATTACTTCTACGGTATAGTTTTCGGGCAGCGAAAGGATTTTCACACTATGCTCCACAGACGACATCGCTTTCTGCTGACAGTGTCCATGCAGTTTGATGCTTTTTTTGCTACGGGTAAACTGACTGGCCTGAATATTTCCTTTGCTGATTTCACCGGCAATAAACTCATCGATCAGCAGTACATGTTTGGCCAGTTGCCGTGCATCGGGTAGTTGTTCATCGCTTACCAGGTCGGGGTATTCATCTCTGAATGTAAGAATAGCGGAAGGCTCAACGCCAATCAGCGGCGAGTCGGCACTGATCAACGGCGCCAGCATGTTTACATTACGTTCTGCTATTTTCTTCGCCTCCCGCAGCAATCCTTTCGACAGATGCGCACGGCCACTTTCGACATGTGCCGGAATCTCTACTGTATATCCCAGTTTTTCCAGCAGTTCAACGGCTTTAATACCGATGTGCGTGTCGTTATAATTGGTAAACTCATCACAAAACAGGTATACTTTACGGCCGGAATGTCCTTTTTTGGGTGCCGGACTGCGTCGGTTAAACCATCTGTGCAGGGTAGTTTTCTGCAGCGTGGGCATAGAC
>JAGODE010000318.1 GCA_017998385.1 Chitinophagaceae bacterium
GTGTATATTACTCCACCAGCAACTACGCGAATCATACCGCGATCAATGCTACCTGGAATTTTCTGCACAGCCTGTTCAGCAAAGGTTCTTCCGGAAAAAATCCTTATCAGTATTTTGCCGGAAATACTTACCAGCTGGTAATAGATAGCCTGTATCGGCAGGATTCGCTGCCGGTAATACCTGCCGTTCGTTTCAGCGACTCAATTCCTACCAACATTATCCTGATAGTATGGGAAAGCCTTACCGAAAAAGCACTCCATGTGCAGGGGAATAATGGAGAAACTGTATTACCACAGCTGCAGGCGCTCAGGAGTGAAGGTATTTATTTCAGTAATGCCTATGCGAGCGGAGACCGTACCAACAAAGGAGTACCTGCTATATTCAGCGGATATCCGGCCATGCCCAATACCACTATCATTCATAACCCCGGCAAATCGGTAAAGTTACCTGTTATTACCCAGGGCTTTCGGCAAAGAGGGTATCAAACGCCCTTTTATTATGGCGGAGAACCGGAGTTTGCCAATATCAAATCCTACTTGCTGCATGCAGGATTTGATCCGATTATAGGAAAGGATGATTTCAGTGCACAGGATATGAATTCGAAATGGGGCGCTCATGACGGAGTAGTCATGAAAAGACTACAGGCCGACCTGGCTAAGCTAAAACCGCCATTTTTTGCAGGTTGGCTTACACTCAGCAGTCATGAGCCTTTTGAAACACCTGTACCTGTTGCAATTCCCGGACACGACCAGGCTTCTCAATTTCTCAATTCACTGCATTATACCGATCAGGTACTGGGCGAATTTATCCGTTATTGCCGGCAACAACCCTGGTGGGCGCATACCCTGGTGATTATTGTAGGCGATCATGGGCATCCCCTGCCTTCTACCGGACATAAGGCCGATGATTTCCGTACGCCTATGCTATGGCTGGGCGGAGCGGTAATGCAACCGGGACTGGAGGTGAAAAAAGTGGTTTCCCAACTCGATATTGCGGCCAGCCTGCAGCTTCAGGCCGGTATAAAGCCTGTTGGTTATTCATTCAGTAAAAACCTCTTTACTACAGATACCACAGGCTGGGCCTTTTTTACCTTCAATAACGGCTTTGGATTTGTCAATGAACACGGCCGCCTGGTATACGATAATGTGGGTCGCCGCCCTATTGAGCAGCAGGGTAATGCAGGAGAAACGGAAATCAGGGCCGGCAAAGCCATGCAGCAGGCCACCTACCAGGATTTTACTGTGAAATAAAATTATTTAACCCTGAAGGCTACAAAATAATAGTTGTTGGCAGCAGCAATCAGCTCAAATTCTTTATAATAAGATTGGGTAAAATCCATGAAGGCCTTAAACTCATGAGTCGGAACCGCAAACTCATCGAAGAAGACAATATCACCTTTTTTCAGATAAGGAGCGAGTGTGCTGAGTGTATATAAAGTAGCCGAGTAAAGATCGGCATCCATCATAATCACATTCTTTCTGCTGTTGTCAAGTTGGGGCAAAAAGGCGGGGAGGGTCTGCTGAAAAAGTCCCTGGTGAAAGGCTGCTCTGCTATCATCTATTTTTGGGGGCTCGCTGTTATTATCAAAATACCCTTTTTTAAATGGCCCCCAGTCTTCGGGAAGCCCCGTAAACGTATCGAAGCCATGAAACTGGGTAGCTGGGTGCAGGTTTTGGGAAACAGCCCAGCGAAAAGATTGACCCTGTGCCACTCCAAACTCCAGATAGTTGATGGGTAAATTTTTTAAATCTTCTTTCTCCCAGACCCATTCATACATCGGGTAACGCTTATCATAATCCCATTTAGAAGGAAAATCGTTGTAGGCAATTTTCCGGTTTTTATTGATCCAGGCAGAAAGCTTTGTCATATACACCAGGTTGAGCTGGAAGCCGGAAAGCCAGCCAAACAGCCGGTGCAACTGCAGGCGTGAAAAGAGGAGTTTTGTATAGCGGATCAGAAATAGTTTCATCCATAAAGGTTTAGAAGTCAGTGACTGTTCAGTATTTGACAGGCGGTGCAAAAATAGCCGGAAAGCAAATTGCTGTAGCGCTGTTGTAGGATATCAGGCAAAAAACACAAAAAAAGCAAGAAAATCAGGAGATACACTGTATCTTTGCAGCCCCAATTAGTTCTTTTTTTGGATATCCGGTTTAATGCCGGCATATCCAGGGAATTTGGGAGACCAGAAAATTAGTACATAATGTACTGATTAAGTGGTCGTTAACACCAAAAAAGTTTTAAAAATGGCTAAAGAAATCACAGGCTATGTGAAGCTTCAGTGCAAGGGTGGCCAGGCCAACCCGGCACCTCCGATCGGTCCTGCTCTGGGTTCCAAGGGTATCAACATCATGGAATTCTGTAAGCAGTTCAATGCAAGAACGCAGGACAAAATGGGAAAAGTTCTTCCCGTACTTATCACCGTTTATTCTGACAAGAGTTTTGAGTTTATCATCAAAACCCCTCCCGCAGCAATTCAGCTGATGGAAGCCGCCAAAATTCAGAAAGGTTCTAAAGAAAGCAATCGCGCCAAGGTTGGTAAAGTAACCTGGGATCAGATTGAGGTTATTGCCAAAGACAAAATGCCCGACCTGAATTGCTTTACCGTTGAAAGTGCCATGAAAATGGTAGCTGGTACGGCTCGCAGCATGGGGCTCAACGTAGAAGGTAAAGCTCCCTGGGAAAATTAATTTGTTTTATCTGCCGGAGCAATAGCAATGGCAGGCAGACATGAACCTTTGTTCCACCGTAGTAGTAACGAAAGTGGGATCCAAAAAAAGAATCAAAATGGCATTCATCAGTAAGAAAAGAAAAGTTGCTGAAACAAAAGTTGATAGCAACAAAGCATATTCCTTGAAGGAAGCTTCTGCACTGGTAAAACAAATTACCACCTGCAAATTTGATGCTTCCGTTGACCTGCACGTGCGCCTTGGTGTTGACCCCAAGAAGGCTGATCAGGCTATCCGTGGTACAGTTACCCTGCCTCATGGCACCGGTAAAACCAAACGTGTACTGGTACTTTGTACGCCCGATAAAGAGGCTGAAGCAAAAGCTGCCGGTGCTGATTTTGTAGGTCTTGACGAGTTTGTAACTAAAATTGAAGGCGGATGGGTTGATGTGGACGTTATCATTGCCACACCCTCAGTAATGCCTAAAATCGGTAAACTGGGTAAAGTACTGGGTCCCCGCAACCTGATGCCCAACCCCAAAACCGGTACAGTTACCAACGATGTAGCAAATGCAATCACCGATGTAAAAGGCGGTAAAATCGCTTTCAAAGTTGATAAAGTAGGTATCATCCACGCTTCTATCGGCCGCGTAAGCTTTACTCCCGAAAAAATTGCTGAAAACAGCCAGGAGTTCCTCAACGCTATTATCAGAGCCAAACCGGCTACAGCGAAAGGTACTTACCTGAGAGGTATCAGTATGGCCAGCTCTATGAGCCCCGGTATCGCCATCGACACCAAAGCATTTGTACATTAAGATCTTCCATGCTTTCCGCCGGAAAGATCTTATTAACTGACCAGTCAAAATCTTAATAAAATGACTAAAGAACAAAAAAACGAAGTGATCGAAGTGCTGAAAGGCAAGTTCGCTCAATATAATAACTTCTACATTGCCGACACTGAGTCGCTGAGCGTAGAACAAGTAGGTAAGCTGCGCCGTGCCTGTTTCAACAAAGATGTTGAAATGAAAGTGGCTAAGAATACGCTTATCAGAAAAGCACTGGAATCACTGGATAGTGAAAAATATGCAGGTATTTATGACTCCCTGCATAAAGTAACTGCCCTGATGTTTTCAGAAAACCCTAAAGAGCCCGCACTGATCATCAGTTCTTTCCGCAAAGAAAGCAATGGTGAAAAACCCGTGCTCAAAGCGGCCTTCATCAATGGTGATGTGTATACAGGCGACAACAACCTGAAAGCACTCACTCAGATTAAGACGAAGAACGAGCTGATCGGCGAAGTGATCGGCCTGCTGCAGTCACCCGCCAAACGCGTACTGGCTGCCCTGCTTCATCACCACGAGCAAAAAGCAGGTGGTGCCGAAGCTGCTGCACCCGCTGCAGAATAATCAAGCGAGTATCTGGTCCGCCTGACGGACTGTATACCATACAACAAATTTTTTTAATCACTCCGCCGGAGTCACAAACAATGAAGGCGGGAAAAATTTAAATCAAATGGCAGACGTTAAAGCATTAGCTGAAAGCCTGGTAGCCCTGACAGTAAAAGAAGTTCAGGAACTGGCTGATTTTCTGAAATCAGAATACGGTATCGAACCCGCTGCTGCTGCAGTTGTAGTAGCTGCTGGTGGCGATGGCGGTGGTGCTAAAGTTGAAGAAAAAACAGCTTTTGATGTTATCCTGAAAAATGGTGGTGCATCTAAACTGAACGTAGTTAAGATCGTAAAAGATCTGACTGGTCTCGGTCTGAAAGAAGCTAAAGAACTGGTTGACGGCGCTCCCAAACCCGTTAAAGAAGGCGTATCTAAAGCAGAAGCTGACGATATCGCTGCCAAGCTGAAAGAAGCTGGCGCTGATGTTGAAGTTGCTTAATCTCACTTCACAATACAGGAACCCCGGCCGCAATGCCGGGGTTTTTTATTATCCGCAATGCAGATTCAAGTAGTAAATTGCAACACCTAAATCAATCTTTCTTCATACCTATTCATCTGCTCATGAAGTTTCGTTTGCTTATTACATTTATCGGCGGTGTAATGCTCCATGCCAATGCCCAGACAGTCAGTAATGTAACAGACCCTGTAGAATGGATTAATCCGCTCATGGGCACCGATTCCAAACCCAGCCTCTCCAACGGAAACACTTATCCCGCTATCGCACTGCCCTGGGG
>JAGODE010000319.1 GCA_017998385.1 Chitinophagaceae bacterium
AAAAGAATGCAGCCAATCCTGTAAGCAGCGGGATCAATATCAATAATAAAGTGATCATAATAATTGCCGACTACCTGTTTATTTTCTCAGGAAAAATTGAATTACAAATACCAGCAGTATGCTCAGCACCATCAACAGCACATAGCTACCCACCTGTCCGCTCTGCAGCAGACGCAGCTGGCGGCTACCATAGCTCACCAGGCGCCCCACTCCATTGACCAGGCCATCTACTACCAGTTTCTCGAAAATATTATTGAAGAAACCACCCAGCTTCGCCAGGGGATTCACAATTATTTTTTCATACAGCTCATCTACATACCATTTGTTGGCCAGCACTTTTCCAAAGCCAGTAGCCTCTTCGGTATCGGGTTTGCGGCTGAATTTGTTCCAGGCAAAGAATACCGTACCAATGATGAGTGCAGATGACACACCGGTCAGTATCCATTCTGTGCTGTGACTGACTTCATGTGCCGGCAGCAGTTTGGCAGAAGGTGCTACAATGGGTTGCAGAAACTCCGCCAGTTTATGACCGCCATGCATGATAAACTCCGGAATACCGATAAAACCACCGATCACCGACAATACAGCCAGTACAATCAGCGGAATAGTAATAGCCGAAGGGCTTTCGTGCAAATGATGCTCCTGCTCATGTGTGCCGCGGAAACTGCCACGGAACGTGGTAGCATAAAGACGGAACATATAGAAAGCTGTGAGCAATGCGGTGAAGAGTCCCACTGCATAGATCACAGGACTTTTGCCAAATGCACTGGCCAGGATCTCATCTTTGGAGAAGAAGCCGGAGAATAACGGAATACCTGCAATAGCCAGACAGCCCAGCAGGAAGGTAATATGTGTCACCTTCATGTACTTGTTGAGACCACCCATCTTCCGGATATCCTGCTCGCCACCCATGGCATGAATCACGCTACCGCTACCCAGGAAGAGCAGGGCTTTGAAGAATGCGTGTGTCATAACATGAAATACGGCTGCCACATAAGCACCTGTACCCAGGGCCAGAAACATATAACCCAACTGGCTCACGGTTGAGTAGGCCAGTACTTTCTTAATATCATTCTGTTTGAGCGCAATTGTTGCCGCCAGCAATGCTGTAGCCAGACCCACATAGGTAATAATATTGAGTGTGAGCGGCGACATGCTATAGAGCACGTTGCTGCGGGCAATCATATAAATACCGGCTGTCACCATCGTAGCCGCGTGGATCAGTGCTGATACTGGTGTGGGACCGGCCATGGCATCGGGCAACCAGGTGTACAGGGGAATCTGTGCACTCTTGCCCGTAGCACCGATAAAGAGCAAAATTGTAATACCTGTAATATCAGCAGTAGTGAATTTGCCTCCATCCTGGGCTGCAGTAATCACTTCAGCATATCCTACGGAACCTACTTTACCAATGATCCAGAAAATAGCGATCAGGAAAGCGAGGTCACCAATACGGTTCATGATGAAAGCCTTATTGGCTGCCTTATTGTATTCAGGGTTTTTGAACCAGAAACCGATGAGCAGGTAAGAGCAGAGCCCCACACCTTCCCAGCCGATGAACATGATCACATAGTTGGCACCCATTACCAGCAGCAGCATCGAAAACACGAAGAGGTTGAGATAGGCAAAGTAGCGGCCAAAATGTTCTGCCTTTTCCTCATGCATGTACGAGGTAGAGTATACGTGAATGAGGAAACCCACACCCGTAATGATAAGCAGGAAGATGGAAGACAACTGGTCTATCTGGAAGGCAAAAGGAATATTGACGGCGCCTGCGCGGATAAAGCTGAAATAATTCACTATATCGGTGTTGCCTCCTTTTACCTGGAAAAAGATCAGCAGGCTCACTACAAAGGAAGCCAGGATGGCTCCGCTGCCAATGATGCCGATCATTGATTTTGACAAGGATTTTCTTCCCAGGCCATTGATCAGAAAACCGATCAGCGGGAAAAGCGGTACCAGGTAAGCCAGTTCTAAAATGTTCTTCATAAATCCCCTCCAAACCCGATCAAGACAGGTTTTTGAAGTTTCTTATTAATTAATGTTTTAAGCGATTCAGGAAATTGACATCTACTGAATGAATATTCCTGTACATCATCACAATAATGGCCAGTCCCACACTTACCTCGGCTGCCGCCACTACCATAATGAAGAATACAAACAACTGCCCGTCCGTACCCACTGTAGCTGCATCGGGCAGGGCCGCTGCAGCCGCGCTGTGCATTTTGGAGAATGCCACCAGCAGCAGGTTCACTGCATTCAGCATAAGCTCGATGCACATAAAAATGATGATCGCATTGCGGCGGGTCAGTACCCCGGCTATACCGATACAAAACAGGGCGATGGACAGAAATATGTAATAATTTATTGGCATTTGCAGATAATGATTTCAGTTATCAATTGATTTGGCCCTTTCTGAATTAATCTTTTTTACCAATCACCACAGCACCTATCATAGCACTCAGAAACAGGATGCTGCTGATCTCAAAGGGTACTACATAATTGGTAAACAGTTCGCGGCCCAGGTTTTTGATCAACCCGATTTCGCCCACACCCACCTGCACCGATTTGCTGCTCACTTCCGTGCTTCGCAATGCAGCTACCAGTACCAGCAATAAACATCCCCCGGAAATGGCTCCCGCAAATTTGATCCAGCGGCCACGGGTAGGTTCTGCATTTTTATTCAGATTCATGAGCATGATCACAAACAGGAACAATACCATGATGGCACCGGCATATACGATAATATTGACAATGGCCAGAAACTGTGCATTCAGCAGGATATAGTGGCCTGAAATGGAAAAGAAAGTGAGGATCAGCCACAGCACGCTGTAAACGGGATTTCTGCTGGTTACAACCATCATAGCACCAAACAGTGCTGTTACTGAAAGCAGCCAGAATAGTATTTGTGTAATATTCATTTCTCTTAAGCTGTTGAACAATGCTACCGGTTATTACCGGCTATATCTGTCAATTCAAATAGTTTATTAGTACGCTCTCCCTCCTCCTTCTACCCTATCCCCTCCTCCTGATACCTTATCTCAATCTCACGCTTCACCCTTCGCCTTTCTGTAACCTTCCGGATCAGTTTTAGGATCGGGAATGAGCAGATCTGTTTTCTTATAAATAAAACCCTGGCGGCCATAGTTGGCCGGGGCAAAAGTCTGTGACAGATAAATAGCATCCTTGGGGCAGGCTTCTTCGCAATAACCACAGAAGATGCAACGCAGCATGTTGATCTCATATTTTGCTGCATATTTTTCTTCGCGGTACAGATTCTCTTCACCTGGCTGACGCTCTGCAGCTTCCATGGTAATAGCTTCTGCGGGGCAGGCTACGGCACAAAGACCGCAGGCGGTGCAACGCTCACGCCCTTCTTCATCGCGGTTGAGGATATGCAGTCCGCGAAATACTTTGGAAAAACTGCGTTTTTCCTCGGGATATTTGATGGTAGCCTTACGCTTGAAAAGGTGCGAAATAGTGATCATCATTCCCTTGAAAATATTCCACAGATAGATTCGCTCCAGCCAGGTCATTGGCTTGCGGTCTACCGGTTTTGCTCTCGATGTCAGTTGCATATTTTAATCCGCTTACGCGTTTTTTTAATTTTCGCAAATATATACCCTCTGTGTGCATTTTGCAGGCTTATCCGGTATGATAATCATATAGGATACTCCCGTTTTCTGCACTTATTTTTTCAACCACAGTACCACTGCAGCGGTAATCACCATATTCAATAAGGCCAGTGGTATAAGACGGGCCCAACCCAGTTTCATCAGCTGATCGTAACGGAAACGCGGGATAGTCCAGCGAATCCACATAAACACAAAGACAAACAGGAAGGCCTTGGCCAGCAATACGGCAAAGCCGATCAATGCCAGCAGGTTCTGGTTTATATCCCAGCTTGCTTCGTTTACAAACGGAATATCATAGCCGCCGAAATACAGGGTAGCCATTACCACACCGCTGATAAACATATTGATGTATTCTGCAAAAAGATAGAAACCCAGTTTCATAGACGAATACTCCTGGTGGTAACCAAAGTTGAGCTCATTCTCTGCTTCGGGCAGGTCAAAGGGTGTACGGTTACACTCTGCCAGTGCACAAATGAAGAAGATCAGGAAACCCAGCGGCTGATACCAGATATGCCAGTTAAAAAAGCCCTCGCCAATCTGGTTGGCTACAATAGAACTCATTTTCAGGTCGCCTACCAGCATCAGTACTGCCAGCAGGGAAAGCCCCATGGGCAGCTCATACGACACCATCTGTGAAGCACCGCGGATTGCAGCCAGCAGGGAGAATTTGTTATTGGAAGCCCATCCACCGATCATGATGCCGTATACACCAATACTTACCACGCCAAAAATGTAGAGGATGCCAATGTTGATATCGGCTACCTGCAGCGGTACATCACGGCCGGCAATATGCAGCGGACGCCCCCAGGGAATCACTGCACTGGTAAGCAGAGCAGTGATCATGGCCAGTGCCGGACCGAGTATAAAAAGGAATTTGGAAGATATCAGCGGAATGATCTCTTCTTTAAAAAACAGTTTACCGCCATCGGCCAGCGGTTGCAGCAAACCAAAGGGACCGGCGCGGTTGGGACCGATACGGTCCTGCAGCCAGGCAGCTACCTTACGCTCACCATATGTGGCATACATCGCTACCACCATAGAAAGTGAAACGATGAATCCCACCAGCAGGAATTTTTCCAAAATAAATATCCAGTCTATCGCTAATAAATACATACTGCTGTTATTATTTCTTGGTAAAAGTAGCTCCGGTAGCCGGGCCATTGATCTTACTAAGGTCTACGTCCGGATCGTTTACATCACTCACATCA
>JAGODE010000320.1 GCA_017998385.1 Chitinophagaceae bacterium
GGTATGCAGCGTCATCATCTTTTTGCCGGGTGCGGTGTAAACATTTAATCCGTCATGTGACCCCACCCATATCCAGCCTCGCTTATCCTGTACAATAGCTGTCAGGTTGTTGTTGCTGATGCTTTCCGGATTGCCCGACTGGTGCTGATAATAGGAAAAATTACCAGAAAGATCGAGGATATTCAGGCCGTCTGATGTGGCTATCCAGAGATTACCGGCCTTATCTTCCATAAAGTCAGCCACATAATTTGACCGGATTGAATTGGGCAGATAGGGTTTATAATGTTTGAATATTTTCTTTTCGCGGTCAAAAAGATCAAGCCCGTTACCCAGTGTACCGATCCACATCCGTCCCCTGCTGTCTTCAAAAATCTCCCAGACCCTGTCATCAGACAGGCTATTGCTGTCTGCCGGGTCATGCCGGTAATGCGTAAACTTATTTCCATCAAAATAATCAAGCCCTCCATAGTAGGACCCAATCCATAGTTTTTGCTGCTTGTCGATAAATAAACTTACAATTACATTGTTGCCCAGCGATGCCGGGTTGGCCTGATCATGCGTATATGCCGTAAACGTATTGGTGGCGCGGTTAAAATAATTGAGACCTCCTCCGTTGGTGCCAATCCATATATTCCCTTTTGCATCTTCTGCAAACCGGTTTACATCATCATAAGAAAGGCTGTTGCGGCCGGCGGTGTGATGGCGATACAGTGGCAGATTAATGATACCCGGATGATAATAGCTGACGCCCTTTTTATAGGTACCCACCCACACATACCCCTTATCGTCGCGGTATACAGATACGATGCTATTTTGCCCGAGCGATTTCACTTCGTCGTCTCTGCTCAGTACATATTTTATTGTATGGGCGTTTTTATCATAAATATTTATGCCGCCATGATCCGTACCAATCCATATTTCCCCTTTAGATGCTTCTACCACACTCGCTACAATGTTGTTGTTGAGCCGGGCAGCCCCCTGATCTTTGCAGATAAGTGTGAATTTACCCTGCTGCGGTTTCATCCACAGTACTCCTTTGGGATTGGTTGCCTGCGAATAAATCCACAGATCATTATCACTGTCTACAAAAATCTGGAAAGTAAGCAGGGTGCCATCGAATATACGACCCGGCACATCTGTTTCACCGGCCTCTTTGCCTGTTGTTGTATCGATCCAAATCAGCCTTCCATTTAAAAATAATACATAACACAGGCCGTTTGCATCAAACTGAAAAGCCCCCACCGGTTCATTGGCCGGTGCTGAATACACACGTTTTGCTTTTCGGGTGGCGGGGTCATACTCCCAGAGGTATTGCCGGTCCATCAGGAACCAATAGGTACCCCCGGCCCGCCGGCGTATGTCTGACACAGCTGTGCCACTGATGCCCAGTTCAGCTAACGCCGCCTGTATATTGCGGGTCACTTTTTCGGTTCGCAGATCGAGTATACTGAAGAGTGTTTTTGTTTCAACCCAAATTTTATCATGCGGACCTTCCAGTATACGTGATACAAAATTTTCGGCAAGAGAATTGGTGTCTTTCAGGTCATGACGGAAAACTTTAAACTGGTATCCGTCGTAGCGGTTAAGACCGGACAAAGTGCCGATCCACAAAAAACCTTTGGCGTCGCGGTAAAAACAATTGACCTGATTGTTGGAAAGCCCGTTGCTGATATCAAGACGGGAAAATGAATACGGATCGGACTGGGCAAAACCCCGTACGGTAAAAAAAACAGCCAGCAGACATATAGCAAACCTTTTACACATCGTTGTCTCCAAATATACTTATTCAGCAGGGAAATGAAAACAGGCAATAAAGGTTTATCTGATTATTTTAGTAGACTATTATCCCCGGCAACAGTATTCGCTTCAATATTATCAGTAATAATATCCTCTGTTTCCTGTACCCGCGAAAATGCTTTTTCCATTTTTGCCCGGTCAAACTCTTTCTCATTATTGGCCAGCCAGATAGTTGCCACGCCATTGCCAATAAAATTGGTGATAGCACGCGCCTCTGACATAAAGCGGTCAACACCCAGTAATAAAGCCAGTCCTTCTACCGGAATAACTTTTATAGCAGTAAGCGTGGATGCCAGCACCACGAATCCACTACCTGTAACACCTGCTGCTCCTTTGGAAGTAAGCATAAGAATACCAACGATAGCCGCTATTTGCCCAAAACCGAGTTCTACATTAAATACCTGGCCCAGAAAGATCATACACATTGACAGGTAAATAGTCGTACCGTCGAGATTAAAAGAATAACCGGTAGGCACTACCAGCCCTACCACGGGTTTGGAGCAACCCATCCTCTCCAGCTTTTCCATTAGAGAAGGAAGAGCTGCTTCAGACGAGGATGTTCCCAGGACTATCAACAGCTCTTCACGTATATATTTCAGAAACCGTATCAGGCTCACCTTATACATTCTAAGAATAAAATACAGGACAAGAAAAATGAAAAGGGCCATGGTAATGTATACAGTGATCATCAGTTTGCCCAATGGCAGTAAGGTGTCGATACCAAATTTGCTGATCGTATATGCCATGCCGCCAAAAGCGCCTATAGGCGCCAGGAGCATCACCCGATGCAGGCCTTTAAATATATAACGGGAGGCCGTATGCATGACATGAACCAGGCGTTCCTTTTTCTGTACCAGGCTCAGCGATACGCCCAGCACAAGTGCCACCAGTAATACCTGCAACGTGGAGTTTTCCTTAAGAAACTGCAGCCAGCTGAAACCATTTCCCTGTTTGGTGTAGGCAGAAACATCTGCTCCTTTTATACCAGAAGTATCCACGCCATGACCCGGCTGAATCAGCAATGCCACTACAACGCCTATGATGAGCGCAAAAGTGGTAACCACTTCAAAATAGAGTAATGCCTTTGCTCCCACACGGCCAACTTTTTTCAGGTTACCCATACTCACGATGCCCAGTGTGATAGTCAGGAATATAATCGGGTTGATAAACAGTTTTACAATACTGATAAAGCCCGACCCAAGCAGCTCGCTGAGCGTAGACTTGATGCTCATCTCCTGCCCCAGCAGGCGAAAACTGTAGCTCTTATCCAGTATCTGCCGCTGGGCCAGTTCCGGAAAATAATGCCCCACAAGTATACCGGCCGTAATGGCCACCAGCACCCAGAAAGTGAGATTCTTGAATAGACGAAGCATGATGGTTAATAAAGAAGATTAAAATCAACACTACGGTTTGCCCGATCACGATACGAGCATTTGACCGATGCGGTATCCCAACTCGATACAGGCGCGGGAATTGTGATAAGGGCATTTCCAGAAGCCTGCTTTATCCTGTCCTTCCATTTTATGCAGGTTTGCTGTGACGCCCCAGTACCATTCACCGTTTTGCTGATCCCTGATATATCGTTGAATAAATATCCATACCCCTGCAGCCTGTTGCAGAAAACGATCCTCCCCACTCAGTTGCCAGGCATTGAAAAAACCAACCATCGCCTCAGCCTGCGGCCACCAGTGTTTTTCCCGGATCCAGTGATCGGTTGCTGCCTCATACTCATACCACAGTCCCCCATCGGCATCCAGTCCATCGGTTGCAGCATATGCCATCGCAATTGCCAGTTGAGAAAACCGTTCGGTATAAACGGCATCACCCAGTATCACAGCACACTCATGCAGCAACCAGGCGGCCTCAATATCATGTCCAAAAGAAATAATACTGCCGGCCGGCTGCCAGGTCTCGGTGAAAAAAAGCCGTTGCCGGTTTGATGTACGATTGATTATTTTATCAGAAAAAATATCCAGCAAATCCCTGATACGGGTAGCCAGTCCGGCGTTGGGCCAGGCCTTATACAAATTGGCATAGGCTTCTATCATATGCAAATGTGTATTCATGGTTTTGCAGAGGTTCTCCTCCTTTTCACTCAGCCTGAAGTCTGCCCGTGGTGTCCAGTCCTGTTCAAATGCTTCAATATATCCGCCGTATCGTTTATCCCATGCCACCTGTTCAAGATGTTCATAAAGACGTATTGCCTGATCAATAGCCGATTGATTGCCGCCAGCGAGGTATAATTCTGATAGTCCATAGATGGTAAAAGCCTGGCCGTATAGCTGCTTTTTGCCATCAAGCATACGCCCTTCCGCATCTACCGACCAGTAAAAGCCACTGTTTATTTTATCCAGGAATGCTGACTCCAGAAAATGAAAGGCTTTTTCTGCTTCTGACAAATACTGTTGTTTGCCGGTGTAGCGATATGCTGCTGCAAATGTCCACACCGCCCGGGCATGCAACACCAATCCTTTGGGGGCAACGACATTTGGCTCATTCGCATCATTTACACTCCCGTAGAAGCCGCCGCGTTTCTCATCTTTGGCATGATGCATCCACCAGTCAAGAATAGCCTGCAATTCTTCTTCCAGCTGCTGCCGGAAGCCGGTCAGCCACTCTTTCTTTCCTATATCTGCCTGCAGGTCTATCCTCATTCTGATAATTTATATACCCGTTCTTCGCGTACCGGCTCAGGAGTCAGCGAATCCTTAAAATCATTATTACCGGCTACCAGCGCCTGGATGCGCTTCACAGAAGTGGCCGAGGTAAATTCATCGGCCGGCGTATTCATTACATAGTCTGTAAGTATATCCAGCGTAGTGGTTGCTACATGCATGCGTGTGTCTGAAGATGCATAATAGATAAATACGGTGCCGTCATCGTCCAGTATCCAGCCATTGCTGAATACAACATTCGACACATCACCCACCCGTTCTGCTCCTTCGGGTGCAAGGAAATAACCGGCTGGCTTGCAGATCACCCTGGTCAGATCATGCAGATCGGTCATAAACATATACAGCACATATCGCAGGCCTGCTGC
>JAGODE010000059.1 GCA_017998385.1 Chitinophagaceae bacterium
GTTTTATTCTGTCCGCATATCGCTAGCCGGATTGCGGATAGCCGCTTTATAGGTTTGTGACATAATTGTAAAGAGCCCGATAGCCAGGAAGAAAAGAAAACAACCAAGCGGCCACAATAAACCAAATCCCGCTCTCAAGGGGAAGTTTTGCAAAAACAAAAAACCTGCTGTATAGCCAACTGGCACAGCAATGCAGCCTGCAATTAACAATAAACGTAAGAATCCTTTTGATAAAAGCCGGATCAGTTGTTTTTCGCTGGCGCCAATGATTTTTCGGATGCTGATCTCTTTTCTCTTTACTTCTACTGTATACATCACCAGCCCCAGCAGCCCCAGTGTGGCAATGGCCATTGCCATAAAGGCCAGGTAACCCAGCAGCGAGATAGTTGCTTTTTGAGAATTGCTCTGATCCCATTCATCTGCCAGCCAGCTGGTAGTCAGCGGTGTTGTGCCAGACGGCAACAGCGGTTTTAACAGATCTGCGACCTGCTGTTGAAACTGAGCCGGATCAACGGCTGCATCGGTCGTAAGATACAGGTAGTTGTATGCCCGGGCACGCGAGCGGAAGGCGAGTGGCCGTACCGGCATACCGGCACTTTCATAGGTAAAGTCTCTGAGCACTCCTGCAACGGTCAGCCGGGTAGAATCATTGATATGCAGCGACTGGCCAATGGCCTGGTCGGCGGTTTTTAACCCAAGGGCCTTTACGGCCTGCTCGTTGATCAGTATGGTTGACTCATTACCGGTTGAGGCACCCTGATCAAAGTTTCGGCCAGCCATTATTGTAAATCCCATCTGCCTGATAAAGGCGGCATCGGCATAATAATAGTTGAGGCCGAACGCATCTTTTTGGTCGCTGATCCATACACGGGCATTCATTCCGCTGAAGTGTTTGGTAAAACGGGTAGAGGCAGCACCGGCAGCCTGTATGCCATTTACGTTATTTAATTGCTGAAGCGCCAGCTCTTCGTTGAGGCCCTGAAGCGGCACAACGAGTACCTGTTCTTTTTTAAAACCGGGATCAGCAGCAGCGAGGTATGAAAACTGGCGATAAAAAGCAACCAGGAAAATGATAATAACCAGCGAAAGGCTGTACTGAAATACGATCAGCGCTTTACGGATATTGATCCGGCCCAAGATACGTGCTGTAGACATACTTTTCAGTACACGCAAGGGTTGAAAAGAAGAAATGAGCCATGCGGGTGATGCTCCTGCCAGCAATCCGGTCAACAATGCAAACACGAACGAGCCAATCACCAGCGGCAGGTTGTACCGGAATGTAGAGGGAATGAATTCGTAATCGTCGTTAAAAGGTGCGTAGCGGATAATGAAGGTCAGCAATATCCAGGCAAAGCCCAGTGCAAGCAGGGCCATAGCGATTGCTTCGGTAATGTATTGGGTAAATATCTGTGCACGGCTTGCACCTGTTACCTTCCGTACGCCTACTTCTTTGGCCCGGGTAAGCGAGCGGGCAATCGAGAGATTGGTATAATTGAAACAGGCAGACAATAAAATGATGAGTGCAATACCGATTTCGAAGTAAAACTTTGTCCAGGAGCTGCCGCCCGACATTTCATTCAGCAATAATTCACTGCCCGGATTGATTTTGCTTATCGGCTGCGAGGTGAAATGAACAACGCCATCTTTGTTTTTGCTATTGAGTGTGGCGGCAAAATTGTTGAGCGTGTTGCGGAAACTGCTCTCGCGATATCCTTTTTTCAATAAAGCATATGTATAACCGCTATTGAAGGCAAACCAGTCAGTTGTTTTTGGGTCGAGCAGTTTGGCCGCCTCCAGTTGCTTTACCGTAGCATAGGAGGCAAAAGCATCAAACTGAATATGTGATTTGGAGGGAGGTTCTGCCAGCACACCGGTTACAGTAAAACTTATACCGTTGTCCATCGTCAGCAGCTGCCCGATGGCATTAGTTTTTCCAAAATACTTTTCAGCAGTTGCGTGGCTGATCACTACGGAGTTGGCATCCTGCAAAGCGGTGACTTTGTTGCCGCTGGCGAGTGTAAACCCGAATACGGTAAAGAAGGAAGGCGCTGTATACGCTCCATTTACATACAACTCCTTGCCTGCAGCCATGGCTTTGCCATTGAAGGCTGGATAAATAGTTACGGCCGATTCAATGCCTTTGTCTTCCAGCACCAGCTCCTGTTCGAGTGGCAGGGGAGTGCTGGCCATTTTCCATTGCTCACCTGATTGTTTCTTATAGGCAGTTAGTATACGATAGGTGCGATCGGAGTTGGGATGAAAAGAATCATATGAAAGCTGATCCTGAAGGCGGATCATGATCATCATCCCCACCGTCATGCTCAGGCCCAGGCCAAATACATTGATGAAAGTGATCAGTTTATTTTTGCGGAAATTGCGGAAAGCAATTTTTAAATAGCCAGCTAGCATAATGGGCAGATGTGTGGTGATTGCAAATTAAGCACAAAGCGGGGTTCAAATCCAATGCCTGAATCGATGCTATTGTTTGTCAATAGAATAGGTATTCTTTTTGCTGCCCGGTGTTCGTTTCCGTTACAATAAAATGTGCGATTGCGGACAACTGCTCAACAGGATATTGTCTCAAGGAAAGAACTGCTCCTGCTATTTCTTCCCGGTTTTCTGGTACCACATGGGTTTCTGGCGAAGTACTTTCTGATGTATGGGGCAGTTGGGGCCATGTGCACCGGGAAGGAAGCCCGTGCTCATCAGAAATTCATTGACGATTTCGCCGCCTGTGAACCGGAATGTTTTTTTAAAGAGTTTCACCCATTCTTCTTTTGTTTTTGGATGGTGGTGTTCCAGCCATTGTTTAAAAGAACCAAACTCTTTTTGCAACAGCAGTATGACTTTTGCATTTTCAATAGCTGCATTTATCTTAAGCCGGTTGCGGATGATACCGGCATCACTAAGCAGGCGCTCACGGTCTGTATCCTTATAGGCGGCTATCTTTTTTATATTGAACTGGCTGTATGCCTTGCGAAAGGATTGCTCCTTTTTCAGAATCGTTTCCCAGCTAAGTCCTGCCTGGTTTATTTCCATGATCAGTCTTCCAAATAGTTCATTGTCGTCGTGTATGGGAAAACCGTAATGGTTATCGTGGTAGTTTTTATGGAGCAGCCTTCTCTCTTCGGGCTGCATGCTGTCGATATAATTGCAGTAAGACATAAATTAATGGTAAACGGTAAATGAAGCTGCTGCCAGGAGCAGGATTGTAAAAATAAGCTGACAGCAACTAAAAAAGCAGGCCCTGCCTGCTTTTTGCGATGGATATTTTACCGGGGATTAAAAATTCGTCCAGCTTCCGCCCGTTTCTGCGTCAAATCCATATTTATTACTGACTATCGTAGCTCCGCTCCGGTTTTGCTGATAATAAGTCCAGCCAATGCGTGTTGCCTGCAGGCTGATGGTAGTAACCAAACCGCTATTGCAGCCAGCCGCTTCAGATACACTGCTGACCTTTATTTTTTCCATTTTGATCGTATAGGCTGGTTTGGGTGTGGACGGCTGCAATACCGTTACCAGTCCGGTTGAGAGAAAAGAGCCATCCATCATGGCTTTGCGCAGGTCGGCGCTGGCGCCCGTAACATTCATCGTAAAACTTATGGCCCTGTTGTCTTTACCACCTGCATTGAGTGTCTGTGCTTCGATCATGTTTTCAAAACCACGTGCTACGGCTGTGCCGTTGATGCTGCGGCCGGCGGCATCGGTAAGCCTGATATAAATCTGCTGCTGCCGTGCCAGTGAGACGAGGGGAAACAGAAGAGCCAGGAAAAATAATTTTTTCATGTTGCAAAAGTTTAAGCGTGTTTTTTCTTCTAATAAAAAATGCAGTCGGGTCATTGCTGCTTATTTGTAAAAATGCACCCGCTAACCAGTTAAGGCAATCCCCGAAACAAGGGGTTCTTGTAGCAGGATACAGTGAATAAGAGTGAAACACGGAAATAAACGGCGGATTGGTCTGGATTAAACCAGTTTAAAATCTGGGGATATCGCCGGTTGATGCTGATTAAAACGAAAAATGAATAATACGGTAAATGGCAGTGCCGGCTGTCATTTTCGCCAGTCAAAAATTAATATTTCATTATTTTACCGTTATTTTAGCCACCAATTCTGATTGTAGCTGCTTGTCTGATACTGTTTTACATAATGAATCTGAATATGTTGCAGCCATGCAACGCGGGGATAAGGATGCCTTTACCATTCTTTATCGCCACTACAGCCCACGTTTATACACGGGCATTCTTCGTATCGTAAAGGATCCACTTTCGGCAGAAGAGATCATTCAGGAATTGTTTACACGCGTATGGATGAAACGTGAGTTGCCCGGGCTGCAGGAAAATTTCACCGGTTATATTTATCGTATCGGTCAACGGCTGGTCTTTGATTTTTTCAGAAATCTGAAAAAAGACCGTCAATTGCTGGCACGCTTTCGTAAGCTGGCCGAGGAGCAATATGATCCTGTTGAAGGTGAACTGCTCCGGAAAGAATCATCGAAACTGCTTCACCGGGCCATTGAGCAACTCTCTCCCCAGCAGCAACGCGTCTATCAGCTTGTAAAAGTGGAAGGGTATACGTATAAACGTACAGCCGAGATCATGGGTATATCACCGCTGACGGTAAAAGAGTACCTGGTGGCTACTAAAAAGGCCCTGCAGCATTATATGCTCAATCATATGGATCACCCCCTCTTAATAGCCGGGCTTCTGGCCGGCAGCATCTCATGCTTCTGATGGGAGTAAAGACCTGAAAGATCAGTGTCTCTTTAACTCAATTTCCCCTGGATTAATTTTTTTTTAAGTTATATCCCCCCATTTCCCCGTTTGCCCCGTTGATTGAAGAATAAACTCCAAAGCGTGGCTTACACACCAGACCAGTACAAAGAACTGTTTCAACGGCTAATCAACTCCAATCTCTCGCCTGGTGAGACACAGCAGTTGCTCGACTGGCTGGGTAGCAACGACCACGATCCGGTAGCTGCAGAGCTGATATTGAAACAGCTGCAGTCAGCCGATGGCCAGCCCGATGAGGCTGCTATGCAGGCACTGGAGAACAGGCTTCACAATATTCTTATCCTGGATAACGGGCAGCAGCCTGCGGAGGTTCCTGTTATTCCTTTTTACAGAAAAACGGGCTGGCGTGTGGCTGCGGCGGTAGCGGCACTATTAACAGTAGCCGGTCTGTATCTGCTGATAAACCGTAAGCCAGCTACTCCGGCTCCACTTGTTCAGACCAATACGCCTGCAGATATAGCACCCGGCAGGGAAGGGGCCATTCTGGAACTGTCAGATGGCCGCAAACTTGTGCTCGACAGCCTGGGCAATGGAATGGTGGCCACCCAGGAGGGTTCTGCTGTTGTACTCAATAATGGCGAGTTGCAGTACAGGCCTGCCAGCAATGCCAGCGAGATTGTATACAATACTGTTTCCACTCCCAAAGGACGTCAGTTTAGACTGCAGCTGGCAGATGGTACAAAAGTGTGGCTCAATGCCGCTTCCTCACTTCGCTACCCGGCAGTTTTTGCAGGCAATGAAAGAATGGTAGAGGTTACCGGTGAGGTCTATTTTGAAGTAGCGAAACAAACTGATGAATCAGGCAGGCGAAAGCCCTTCAGAGTAAAAATAAATGATCAGACACAGGTGGAAGTACTGGGTACATATTTCAACATCAACTCCTATGCCGATGAAGCATCTATCAATACCACCCTGCTCGAAGGAAGTGTGCGTATTGTAAATGGTCAGCAAAATACATTGCTGCAGCCGGGTCAGCAGGCACAGATCAATGGGAAAAGCGCCGGCACACAGGCTATCAGGGTAGTTAATGATGTAGCGCTTGATAAGGTAATGGCATGGAAAGACGGACTATTCGATTTTCAGGATGCTTCGCTCGAAGAGGTCATGCGTCAACTGGAGCGCTGGTACGATCTGGAGATTGTATATGAGAAAGGAATTCCCAGGCTGGAGTTTGTAGGAAAAATGGGCCGTGACCTGAGTCTGGCCAATGTGTTGCGCGGACTGGAAATGTCCAATGTTCATTTTAGAATTGAAGAGGGTCGCCGGCTGGTGGTCTTCCCCTAAATAAGTATAAATGTTGTTGTAAAGGACTATCAATAAAAAGCCGCCTCGGACGGCCATCCGGGCGGTAAGGTTTGATGGTCCAAATGTCAAGTTCTGGTAAACTTTAATTTTTAAAAATCAAACCGATGCGAATTTATGCAAAAAAAAGCTCTTTGTGATCCGGGGACTGCTGACCGGTTCCCTTACCCGGGGACATTAGCCGGTATTAATCCGGCAGGGAAACGGCCACAGTGGCTTCGTGATCTGACCAAAATGCTGTTCATTATGAAGTTAATAGCCGTATTATTACTCGTGGGCATGCTGACTGCCAGTGCTGAAGGCCGCTCTCAGACCATTACTTACTCCGCTAAGAATGCGAAAATAGCACAGGTGTTTAAGGCCATTGAGACACAAACTGGTTACACGGTGTTTGCCAACAAAGAATTATTAAAAGGAGTAAAGCCAGTTTCTGTTTCTGCCAGGCAAATGCAACTTGCTGAGTTTCTTAATGCCATACTGGCCGACCAGCCTATTGGGTATGAGATTCACAACAAGACAATTTTTATTAAAAACAAACCTGCTTCGCAGATCATCGTGTCGCGCCCGGTTACAACCGTTGTGGCAGAGCCGCCACCGCTTGAGTTAAGCGGTATTGTACTGAGCGAAGATGGCAGCCCGCTGGCCGGGGCTACGGTGATGATAAAAGGCGCACGCACTTCTGTGATAACAACAGCCGAAGGACGTTTTTCTATCAATGCAGATGCCGGCCAGGTGCTGGTTATTTCGTATATCGGCCATCAGTCGCAGGAGGTTACCGTAGATGGTAAAAACCTGAACCTGTCTGTTCGCCTGAAAAAACAGGCCACAGAAATTGAACAGGTGGTTGTGACCGCCCTGGGTATTACCCGCAAGTCGAAAGCACTTACCTATAACGTGCAGGAAGTAAAAAGTGAAGAGATCAACCGGGTAAAAGACGCCAACTTTATAAACAGCCTGAATGGTAAGGTGGCTGGCGTGACCATCAACTCCAGTGCCGGTGGTATCGCCGGATCTTCACGTGTGGTGATGCGTGGTTCCAAATCGCTTTTTGGCAATAACAATGCACTGTATGTAGTAGACGGCATCCCACTTCCCAGCCTCACAACAACCCAGCCCAACGATATCTTTACCGGATCGGGTGTAAGCGGCGATGGTATTTCCAATATCAATCCCGACGATATCGCTTCTGTATCGGTGCTTACCGGCCCCGCTGCTGCAGCATTGTATGGTAGTGCGGCCGCCAATGGGGTTATTCTCGTTACTACCCGTAAAGGAGAGAAAGGAAAACTCAACCTGAGTGTTACCAATACAACCCATTTCTTCAGCCCGTTTGTATTACCCCGCTTTCAGAATACCTATGGCTCCGATGAAGGAAACTTTTACAGCTGGGGACCCAAACTGGATAAGCCAACAGATTACGATCCGGCCGACTTCTTCCAGACTGGCGTCAACGTGATGAACAGTATATCACTCTCTACCGGTACAGATAAAAATCAGACCTATTTCTCTGCAGCATCTACCAATGCGAAGGGGATTATCATGAACAATAAACTGAACCGTTACAACTTTTCTATCCGTAATACGGCGAGCCTGCTCGACGACCGGCTCAACCTCGATCTGAGTCTCATGTATATCACACTGCAGGAGCAAAACATGCTCTCGCAGGGCCAGTACTTCAATCCGCTGGTGCCTGTTTACCTGTTTCCCCGCGGCGATGATATCGAGAAGTATAAAATCTATGAGCGTTATAATCCATCACGCAATTTTAAAACCCAGTTCTGGCCTTTTGGCGACATGGGCTTTCAGATGCAGAATCCCTACTGGATTACACAGCGCGATATGTTCAACAATGATAAGGAGCGTTATCTCATGAGTGCAGGATTGAAGTACACACTCAATGACTGGATCAACATTAGCGGTCGTGTGAAATATGACCGCAATACTACAATTGCAGAGAAACGTTTTTATGCATCTACGGCCGGTCTCTTTGCCTCCGACGCAGGCGCCTACCATCACAACAGTATGGGTACGAAACAGCTCTATACAGATGTGCTGGTAAACATCAACAGAAACCTTGGCCGCGATTATGTACTCTCCGCCAACGTGGGCGCCAGTCTCATCGATGATCAGTATGATCAGGATAGTTATGGCGGTAACCTGCAGAGTGTTCCCAACCTGTTTACATTCAGTAACGTAAACAATACACAGGCTACGGCTACACAAACGGGTTATCACGATCAGACGCAATCGGTTTTTGCCAGTGCGCAGTTGTCTTACCGCAACCGGATTTTTGTAGATGCAACCGGACGCAATGACTGGTCATCGGCACTCGTCAATACAAATGCCAAATCGATCTTTTATCCTTCGGTTGGGGTATCTGGTATTGTAAGTGATCTGCTCAACATGCACTCCAGGGCGGTTTCATTTATCAAGGTACGCGGTTCTTACAGCGAAGTAGGTAATGCACCACAGCGGTTTGTGACTATTGCAACCTATCCGATTATCGGCGGATTTCCGGTTACCAGTTCTTATCTGCCTGCTTCCGGACTTCAGCCCGAGCGCACCAAATCTTTCGAGGCCGGTTTTAACATACGCTTCCTGCGCAATAAAATCAACCTCGATGTGACAGCTTACAGATCGGTTACCTACAACCAGCTGTTTAATCCAACACTGGCTCCCAGTACCGGTTATTCCAGCTTCTATGTAAACGCAGGAGAGGTAAGTAATAAAGGCATTGAGGCCACCCTGGGTATCAATCACAATATTGGTCCCGTATTGTGGAATTCAAATGTCGTCTTTACGCTCAACCGCAACCGCATCAACAAACTGCTGACCAGTAACACCAATCATATGACCGGGCAGACGGTTACGGTAGATAGTCTGAGTGTGGGTGGTACAGGCAGCTATATGATGGCATTGGTAAAGGGCGGTCAAATGGGTGACATTTATGTAAATACCCTCGTGGTGGATGAGCATGGCTTTATTGATGTAGGGCTGCAGACCCAAACGGTAACTGCTGATCCCAACACCTATATCAAAGCCGGCAATGCCAACCCGCGTTATAATCTTGGTTTCCGGAATGGATTCAGCTATAAGAATTTTAATCTCGACTTCCTGGTGAGCGCCCGTATCGGCGGAGTGGGTGTATCGGTTACCCAGGCTATTATGGATCGCTTTGGTGTATCAGAAGCTTCTGCGCTGGCACGTGATAATGGTGGTGTGATTGTAAATGGACAGAAGATTCCTGCACAACCTTATTATGAAGTAACGGGTGGCGGTGTGGCTGGTGTTGGTTCGATGTATGTATACAGCGCTACCAATGTACGGCTGGCAGAAGCCTCTTTGAGCTATACTATACCGGCTCATGTATTTCGTAATAAAATCAAAGGAATCACCGCATCTGTAGTAGGACGCAACCTGTTTATGTTCTACAACAAATCACCATTCGATCCGGAGCTGACTGCCAATACTGGTACCTATTACCAGGGTATTGATTATTTCATGCAGCCCAGTCTGCGCAGTATAGGCTTTAGTGTGAAATTCCAATTCTGATCATTCTTAATGTAATTATATCATGAAAACGGTGAAACAACCTTTTTATACATATTCCGGTTTGCTGGCCGGGCTGCTGATTCTGTTCAGCGCCTGTACCAAAAAGTTCAGCGACTATAATACCGATCCTTCGGCTGCCACGGAAGAGATGCTGGGGTACGACAACCTGTCTACCGGCGTATTCTTTCCCCAGATGCAGCAAAATATTTTTCCGGTAGCACAACCACCGGCATTTGGTGACGAAATGTACCAGATAGTACAAAACCTGGCGGGTGATGTTTACTCAGGTTATATGGGGGCCAGCAACAACTGGTTTGGCTCCGCCAACAATACGACCTATGCCATGATCCCCAACTGGTACAGTGCTGCTTTTGGCCGTGCATTTCTCAGTGTAATGCCCGCCTGGTTGTCTATCAAAAAGCGTACGGAAGGTGATCCTGCCAGCCAGCACGTATTTGCGCTGGCCCAGGTTATGAAAGTAATGTCAATACATCGTACCACGGATATGTACGGCCCATTGCCGTATTTTAATTTTGGGAATGGAAGTGTATCTACCATCTACGATAGCCAGGAGAGCATTTATAACTCGTTTTTTGATGATCTAGATTTTGCAGTGACCACACTGGCCGATTTTGTGGAAAAGAATCCGGGGCAAAAGCCGTTGGCCCCTTATGACCTGATCTATGGCGGCGACTATGTAAAGTGGATCAAATTTGCCAACTCACTGCGTCTCCGCCTGGCGATGCGTATTGCCTATGTAAATCCCGACAAGGCTAAGCTGAATGCAGAAGCAGCTGTCAGCAATCCTTATGGCGTCATGACTGCCAACGACGATAATGCCCTGCTCAGAAGCGGTACGAAAGTGAATTTCAACAACCCGCTTTATATTATCTGCTTCAACTTCGATGATATCCGCATGGGGGCAAATATGGAATCGTTTTTAAAAGGATATAATGATCCGCGTGTTTCCTATATGTTTAACCGGGCGCCCGACGGAGAGTTTCATGGTATCAGAAATGGTATTGTGATCAATAACAAATCGGCGTATTCACTTCCTTTCTCCACCTTGAATATAGCGGCTTCCACACCCATTGTATGGATGATGGCAGCGGAAATGTATTTTCTGCGTGCAGAAGGCGCATTACGGGGATGGAATATGAATGGCACGGCGCAAAGCCTGTATGAAACCGGCGTTCAGACTTCCTTTAACTACTGGGGTGCTGGTGGCTTCAGTACTTATATAGCCGATGGCGCCAGTCGCCCTGCTGCCTATACAGATATTTCCAGCAGCAGCAACAACGTGGGAGGGTCCAGTTCCCTGCTCAGCAGTATTACCATCAAATGGGATGATGCTGCCGGTTTTGAACAAAAGCTGGAAAGAATCATGACCCAGAAATGGATTGCCATGTATCCCGACGGACAGGAAGCCTGGTCGGAGCTCAGAAGAACACGCTATCCGAAAATTTTCCCCGTAGTCAGCAATCAGAGTGGCGGTATCATTGGTTCAGGTGGATTTATTAAACGCCTGCCTTTTCCCCAGACAGAATATCAGAGCAATGCAACAGGTGTGGCTACCGGTGTATCAGCACTGGGTGGAATCGACAATATTGCTACGGCGCTCTGGTGGGATAAGAAACCTTAACAGCCTTTATCAACAAATAGCCATAAACGAAGTAATAATATGAGAAAAATTATTAAACCACTATTGCTGTTGCTGCTTCCGCTGCTGGTTGTTCAGTGCAGCAAACAAAATACGCCGGAGCCACTCTCTTTACAGAATCCGCGCAAATACACAGATGAATATTATGCCAATCTGCGTGCGTATAAAAAAACAGATCACCAGCTTTGCTTTGGCTGGTATGCCGATTATTCCCAAACCTATTCCTATGGCCAGCACTTTATGGGCCTGCCAGACAGCATTGACATCATCAGTTTGTGGGGTGGTATTCCTGATAAGACAACAGAACCCGGTACTTATGAAGAAATGCGTTTTTGTCAGCAGGTAAAAGGAATGAAGATGGTGGTACCTATTATCGTTGAGCTGGAAAGCAGCGGCTTTTCGGTAGATGACGAAGGGCTGAAGCAGTATACCAATATGCTGGTGGATATGGTACTGGACAATGATCTCGATGGATTGGATATGGACTGGGAGCCCCGCTCAGGTACTTACCTGGCCAGTGCCAGCAATTTTGCCAAAATGGTTGAATATGCCAGCGAAAGACTGGGCCCTAAATCCGGCACCGATAAACTGCTGATTGTGGATTATTACAATCACACCCTGCCTACTACGATCGAACCTTTCCTGAATTATGTAGTCAACCAGGCCTATACGCAGGGTACAACTTCCAATTCAGGAACCAATCTGCAAACCCGTTATGACCGGGTAAGCAACTGGTGCCCGCCCAATAAATTTATTGTAACAGAAAATATCGGCGACTGGTGGCAGAATGGCGGCTCTCCCTTTACAGAAGTGGGTGGTAATACAGTAAGCCCGGTAGACGGACAACGTATGTATTCACTCGAAGGAATGGCTCGCTGGCAACCACGCCAGGGTACCAAGGCCGGATTCGGCGCTTTCTACTTCGGACGTGACTACAACTCAAATCCGCCCTATAAATATATGCGCCGTGCCATTCAGGTAGCTAATCCGGCTGTGCACTGATAGCAGGCAGGTGTTTTATCGTTACTAAACTATTCAACAATGAAAAAAGTAAGTTATATACTATATGCATTGCTGCTCATCGGGACGCTTACGCCTGGCTGCCGCAAAGCAATCAATTTTAAGGATGCTATTTATTTTACCGGTACAGAACAATCACCCAGTACAAAATTTACTATCGAAGGGCCATCCAGTATGGGAGTATCTGTGACCTATTCGGCCAAAGCATCGGCTGATATCGGGGTAAATGTAGATGTAGTACCGGCAATGGTAGCGGAGTATAATAAGAAATATGGCACCACTTATCAGTTTCTTCCAGCCAATAGCTATGAACTGGAAACAAAACACCTGGTGATAAAAGCGGGCACGAATATTTCCGATGCCGTACGTTTTGCGGTTACATCGCTCGACAATTTTGAGGAAGGTGTTACTTATTGTGTGCCCATTACAATCACCAATGTGGATGGGGGGCAGGACGTGCTGGAAGCATCACGTACGTTATATATCATTATTAACCGTACGATCATTACCCAGGCCACGGCGCTTTCGCCCAATTATTTTACAGTGCCCTCATTCCTGACCGCTACATCACTTGCCAGTGTGCCCCGGCTCACCATGGAGTGCCGGGTGTATGTGAACCTGTTTCAGACGGCCAATCCTTTTATCAGCTCTGTAATGGGTATTGAAGAAAACTTCCTGCTGCGTTTTGGTGATGTAAGTATTGCCAATAACCAGTTTCAGCTGGCCGGTGGTCTGGTAAATGGTAAGAAGTTTCCTGTCAACAGTAAAGCCTTCTTTTCTACCGGGCAATGGTATCATGTGGCTATTGTATACAATGGCTCTACCATGAGTCTGTATATAAACGGGGTATTAGATAACTATACCGATGCAGAATCAGGTGGTGTTAACCTGACAGATAGTTACTCCGGAGGATTTCATATCGGCTATTCGGCCGGCGGTCGTTTGCTCAACGGTTATGTGAGTGAAGCCCGTGTGTGGACAAAAGCACTTACTGCAAAGGAGCTGCAGAATAATCTCTGTTATGTGGATCCCACTACCGACGGACTGCTGGCTTACTGGCGTTTCAACGAGCTGGATACAGACGGTACTGTACCCGATCTGACCGGTCATGGGCATAAAGCTGAGCCGGCCCGCGCTGTCAGTTTCGTGACTGGCGTAAGATGTCCATAATGAATTCTAATCAAGTAAAAAGCAGATTATGAAAAAACGCTTCAATCAATATAAAAATACAGGTCTTTCGGCCTTGCTGGCCCTGATCCTTTTTTCTGCCTGTAAAAAGGAAGAGCTGCGCTCAAAGGAACTGGTCGTCTATATGCAGGGCGATAAGTCTTCGCTCACTAAGTCTACTGTTATGCCTTTTGTGCATACACCACTCTCTGTAGAAGGCAACACCACAAAGGAGTTGTATATCTATGCTACCCGCGAAGTAGCGGCAGATATTATGATCAATGTAGGCGCCGATCTGTCGGCAGTTGATGCCTATAATGCACAAAATGGTACAAAGTTTCTTCCCATGCCTGCAACGGCATTCCGTATTGTGAGCACCGGGCCTTATACCATACCTGCCGGTGCAACCCGCTCCACCAACCCTATACAGATCGAAATCACTGATGCTGCTGCGCTGAATGATCCCAAAGGATATATCCTGCCCGTAGGCATCACTAAAGTAGAAAGTAAGGATAAAGGGGTGCAGACCAGTACAACCCATCGGTTGGTATATGTAAATGCCACCTATGAGTTCAACAATATTCAACGCAATCAGACCGCTTCTGCCAGCACGCCGTTGGTACGTACCGGCTGGTCGGTAACAGTGAGTAACAACACTTCCGGCGCACCGGGTACCAATTTGCTGGATGGAAGCAACAGTACAGTATGGCGTTCCAGCAACAGCACTACCGCAGCTAAATGGGTGATCGTAAATATGGGCAGTGCACAAACCGTAAATGGTTTTGTGATTTCACCCAATTATACGTCTACATCCGAAAATGCCACAAGCATGCTCATTGCCACCAGCAATGATAATGTGACCTGGACAGAGCAGGGGCGCTGGACAGGCACAGGTCCTGCCACCGGCACTTCGGCAGCTGCACCGGATTTCAAAGGAGTTAATTTCATTTCTCCCGTAACGGCACAGTATGTACGGTTTACCATTACCGCACAGACCAGTACCAGCCGTGTGGGTATGGCAGAAATTAATGCGATACCATAAATAACCAGCCAGTAGAAAGAGGACCCCGGCAGGCAATCGTTAATGGCAGGCAGCATATTACTGAGGGGTAATATTCAATCGTCCGGGGTTCCCTCTTTCTGCCAGGCGCTACTTTCGTTCTTCTTCAAGCAGTCAGGAGAAAGCATCTGCCATTTAATAATGGCGGGTGCTTCTCCATTTTGTATTTTGCTGTATTAATCGTTACTAAAAAATCAGTTATGTATACACGTGTTGTGGGTAAAATTGTTTCACTGGTTTTATTGATGGCTGTTCTGCAGGCAGGAGCTCAGACGCCTGTGTTCAGAAACAGCCATGCGCCGGTTGAAGCCCGTGTGAGCGATCTGTTGAAACAACTTACTTTGGAAGAAAAGATATCGCTGCTGGGATATCGCAGCAGTGCAGTACCCCGTTTGCAGATTCCTGCCTATAACTGGTGGAATGAGGCCCTGCATGGCGTGGCACGGGCCGGACAGGCTACCGTATTTCCACAGGCGATTGGTATGGCCGCTACTTTCAATGACAGCCTGCTGCGCGAAGTGGCTACCGTGATCTCTACAGAAGCGCGTGCTAAATATAATCTGGCTACTGCCGCCAACCGGCGTATTCAATACATGGGGCTTACCTTCTGGTCTCCCAATATCAATATCTTCCGCGATCCGCGCTGGGGACGTGGGCAGGAGACCTATGGTGAAGATCCTTTTCTGACAGCTTCTATGGGTGCGGCATTTATAAAAGGATTGCAGGGAAACGATCCCCGTTTTCTCAAAACTGCAGCGGCAGCCAAACATTTTGCCGTACATAGCGGACCCGAAGCAGGCCGCCATTCCTTCAATGCCAAAGTAGATGAAAAAGATTTGCGCGAAACCTATTTATATGCATTCAAAAAAATGGTGGATGCAGGCGTGGAGTCCATCATGTGTGCCTACAACAGGCTAAATGATGAACCCTGTTGTACCAGCAACGAACTCTTACGTAAAATACTCCGCGAAGAATGGCATTTCAAAGGCCATGTAGTGACCGATTGCGGAGCTATTGATGATATTGTCAATTTTCATAAACTCACTGCCAGCAATGCCGTGGCTGCTGCCAATGCAGTGAAAGCTGGTGTAAATCTTGATTGCTCCAATATTCTGCAGCAGCACCTCATGGATGCTTTTCGCCAGGGACTTATTACGGCAAACGATGTGGACTCTTCGCTGGCAGGACTGCTCAGAACCCAGATCAAACTCGGGTTCTTTGATGAAGCTTCCACTTCGCCCTATGCCGGCCTCGGTGCTGCACAGGTGCATTCGCCACAGCATGTGGAACTGGCCCGTAAGGCAGCACAGCAGAGTATGGTATTACTCAAAAACGATAAGAACCTGCTGCCGCTTGATCTTAAAAAATACAGCTCCATCATGGTACTGGGTCCCAATGCAGGCGCTATGGATCCCATGGTAGCCAATTATCATGGCATGTCGGGCAATGTGGTTACTATAGCAGAAGGCATCACACAGGCTGCCGGTCCGGGTATAGCTGTGCAATATGACCAGGGCAGCGACTTTACAGATACCACACGTTTTGGTGGCATATGGGCAGCCGGTGAAAGCGATATTACCATTGCCGTCATCGGCCTTACGCCGGTTTATGAGGGCGAGGAAGGCGATGCATTCCTCGCAGCACATGGCGGCGATAAGCTGTCGCTTGAATTACCCTCTGCACATATTGCCCTGCTGCGCGCATTGCGCAAGAAAAATAAACCGGTAGTGGTAGTGGTCACCGCCGGTAGCAATGTAAATATAAAAGCCATTGAACCCTACGCCGATGCCATATTGCTGGCCTGGTATCCGGGTGAGCAGGGAGGTACGGCCGTGGCAGATATCCTCTTTGGACAGGTATCACCTGCGGGGCGACTGCCGGTTACTTTTTATGAATCACTCAGCGATCTGCCAGATTATGCCAGTTACGACATGCAGGGCAGAACCTACCGGTATTATAACGGCCGGCTGCAATATCCATTTGGCTTTGGCCTCAGCTACACCCATTTTGATTATGCCTGGCTACAGCAACCGGCAGCACTTCGCACACAGAAAGACACTTTGCGCTTTAGCATACATGTGCGCAATACCGGATTGTATGACGGCGATGAAGTAGCACAGGTGTATATAGAATATCCCAATGCAGAAAGAATGCCCCTCAAAGAACTCAAAGCATTCCGAAGGGTGTATGTTGGAAAAGGACAGCAACGGGAAATCCGTTTTGAGATTCCGCTGGAGGAATTGAAGAAATGGGATCTCAAAGAAAATAAATGGAAACTCTACCCCGGAGGTTACAAAATAAATATTGGCAGTCACTCAGCAGATATCAGGCTAAGTACAGCTTTTGAAGTAAAAAAGAATCTTAAACCATAAGCAGGCGGTTCCCGGCTGGGTACAGCTGTTTTTATTTAATATAAAACATGATCCGATTTCTGGCAGGAGCAATGATGCTCACGCTGCTGGCATGTACTGCCACACATAAAGAACAACAGACAGAAGACTGGAGCCGGTTTGTATCGCCTTACATTGGTACAGGCTCGCATGGTCACGTATTTCTTGGTGCCAATGTGCCCTTCGGTGCAGTACAAATCGGCCCCGTAAATATGACAGAAGGGTGGGACTGGTGTTCGGGATATAATTATACCGATTCCACCATCATCGGTTTTTCGCATACCCGGTTAAGTGGTACAGGTATTGGCGATCTTGGCGATATATTGTTTATGCCCGTTACGGGCGATGTGAAACCGGTAAAAGGCGTACTCAACGATTACAATAGTGGATACTACTCGCTGTTTAATCACGATAACGAAACGGTTTCACCTGGTTATTATGCCGTATTTCTGCCGCGTTATCAGGTAAAGGCTGAACTCACGGCTACCACCCGTACCGGTTTTCATCAGTATCATTTTCCGAAAGCGGCCGATGCCGGGATTGTGATTGATCTTAAGGAAGGAGTGGGGTGGGATAGAGTAACAGCCACATCGCTGCGACTGGTGAACGATACGACGATTGAAGGTTCGCGGTTTTCGACCGGTTGGGCCAACGCACAGCAAATTTATTTTCATGCCGTTTTTTCGAAACCCATTGCAGATATCCGGTTTTACGAAGACACCGTGCTGCAGGCCGGTACCGCACAGGAAGGAATAAAACTGAAAGCACATCTTCGGTTTGCAGATGCAGGTACTGTACAGGTAAAAGTGGGCATATCGCCCGTGAGCAGCAGCAATGCGGCAGACAATATAAAAGCAGAATTGCCCGGCTGGGATTTTGCCGCAGTTGCTCAGGCGGCCAGAACTGCCTGGAATAAAGAATTCGACAAGATCAGGATTGAAACGGGTGACAGTGCGCGTCTCCGTACCTTTTATACAGCCATGTATCATACTATGATGGCGCCGGCGGTATTTAATGATGCAAGTGGTGCTTATCGGGGTGCAGATGGCCAGGTATACAACGATCCCGGTCACACCAATATGACGGTATTTTCTTTATGGGATACCTATCGTGCGGCCAATCCTTATTACACTTTGATACAGCAGGAACGGGTGCGTGATATGGTACAAACCATGCTGGCAATCTATCAGCAACAGGGAAAACTGCCGGTATGGCATCTGGCCGGCAACGAAACCAATACCATGCCTGGCAACAGTGCGATACCTGTTATTGCCGATGCTTATCTCAAAGGTATTAAGGGACTCGATACGGCATTGGCCTGGGAGGCAGTAAGCAACACCATGCTGCAGGATGAGCGGGGATTGAATTATATAAAGAAGTATGGGTTTATTCCTGCCGACAGTATGATTGAATCCGTAGCCATGGCCATGGAGTATGCGATTGACGATGCCGGTGTGGCGCTTATGGCCAGGAAAATGGGCCGGGAAAATGACTGGAAACAGTTTTATCAACGGGCCATCAGTTACCGTCAGTATTTTGATCCGTCAGTACAGTTTATGCGTGGCAAAACCGGCGCCTCTTCCTGGCGCACGCCTTTCAGTCCCTTTGAAGCAAGGCATATGAAAGATGATTTTTGTGAAGGAAATGCCTGGCAGTATACCTGGCTGGTACCACAGGATGTGGAAGGCTTGATGCAATTGCTGGGTGGCGAAGCTGCATTTATCCGTAAACTGGATTCGCTCTTTAGTACACAGGGTGAAATGGGAAAAGAAGCTTCGGCAGATATCACTGGCCTTATCGGGCAGTATGCGCACGGCAATGAGCCGGGGCATCATATTCCTTACCTGTATGCCTATGCCGGGCAGCCATGGAAAACAGCTGATAAAGTACGTTACATCCTGGATAGTTTATATAATGATACGCCTGCCGGTCTTTGTGGTAATGAAGATGCCGGACAGATGTCGGCCTGGTATATCCTGTCTGCACTTGGTTTTTACCAGGTCAATCCTTCTGATGGAATATTTATTCTGGGTAGTCCTGTTGTAGATGCTGCCACCATTGACGCAGGTGAAGGAAAGCAGTTTCGTATTCAGGTAAAAAATAACAGCCCGGAAAACAAATATATTCAGCAGGTGCGCTACAACGGACAACCGCTGAACCGGTCTTATTTTACCTATGCCGAATTCAAAAGGGGGGGCGGGTTGCTGATTGAAATGGGCGCAACGCCTTCGCCTGTTTTTGGTGTGGCGCAGGCTGCGAGACCTTATTCGGCACTGCATATTAAACCCTGAACGAAAATATAACCATACAATCGTTGCGGTAAACTCCTTTTCTTTGTAAATGAAATAATAGACTATGCCCAGCAGAAAACAATTTATTCAAACGGCCGGTGTGCTGGCTGCAGGAATGCTGATTGATATAAAACCTTTGCGCGCTGCCGGCAGGCTGGAGTCGAAACGGCCTCCGTTAAGCAGCCGGCATTTTACGAGCCAGGCGGTGGAAGAAACCATTCAGCGGTTAAAGAAAGGTTTAAAGAACGAAGAGCTGGCCTGGTTGTTTGAAAACTGTTTTCCCAACACCCTGGATACTACCGTCGATTTTTCCATGCAAAATGGCCGGCCCGATACCTATGTCATTACGGGTGATATCGATGCCATGTGGTTGCGCGACAGTACAGCACAGGTATGGCCCTACC